>CALMZT010000069.1 GCA_937870805.1 uncultured Chloroflexota bacterium | reverse complement strand
CACTTTCGCATTACCACCAGCCAATGGGTCGGCGCGCACGAGGATATTTTACGTATGACGCTGGCGATGATGAAAAACGTCGAAGGCGATGCCGCGCTCGTGTATGGCGAGTGCAGCGTTGTGCTGCTGCGCAAAGCCAACACGCTCATGCTCAAACTCAGCGACGAGTTCTGGACACGCAAGCGGCTGGCGCTGGTCGATTTGCCCTACCAGTCCATTGACATTCCCAACCTTTGAGCACTGCGGCTACTGCTCCGCAGCAATGTAAAACATCAAATACTGCTTATCCAACGGAATATCATAGGGACTCAGCAGCGGCTGCGCTGTCGTAAACACGCGCTGGATCACCTGCTGCATCTCCGTATCATCCTGATTGATGAACAAAATGAGATCGACATCACGCGGCAGGGCATTGAGTTCGGCTTCGCTCATCGTCGGCTGATAAAAGACTTCCACATCCAGCGACCAGAAGTCTTTCAGCGTCCATGTGCGCGGAACATCCACCCAATCGTCGGTGATGAAGTACACCTGCGCGCGTCGGGGAAACTGCGCTGCGCGATACATCGCATCGACGTAATCGGCTTGTGGGCGAATTTGCGCATTGTACAGCGGCAGATGAAACGCGAAATAATAGACGGGCTGTGAAAAAATCAGCAGCCCTAACAGCACCCACAAAGGACGCCGCACGCGCGGAAACCTGGCAATGATGCGCTCACAAAGCACGCCGATCATCAGCGCCAGCGCGGGAAAGACAACGGGATACCGAATCGTCCACGTCGCGGGATAAATCAGGCTGATGCCCAGCGTGGTCAATAACAGCCACAACAGAATCAATTGGCTGCGGGCATCGCGCCAGTTCCACAAAAAGTAACCGACAGCGCCCAAAAACAACAGCGCGAACGGGGGCAGCAGCATCGCCGTGTAACCGCCGTAAAAATACGGTTCGCTGTCCAGCGAATAGACGTAATGGGCAAGCACTGGAAAGATATAACGCTCGACGTAGGTGGTGACGACCTCCAAGGGTGTGATCGCCGGGATGTTGTAAATGTCCTCCGTCAGATAGCGCAGCCCCCATGTCATCTGCTCCATGCGCGCGCTGACGCTGAAACCGCGCGCCGCCGTCGTATACACCATCGGCAAACTGACCAGCAGCGCCGCCGCACCGAAGATCAACAGCGGCGTGATGTGTTGGCGTCGCAGGCGTTTTGCAGCGAAGAGACACAACAGCCAGCCAAGTACCAGCGGCGTAAAGATAAATTTGCCTGCATCATAAAAATACAACGTCATCCCCAAAGCGCTGCCGCCTATCGCAAAGAGGAGCTTGTTTGCCGCTTGCCCCTCATGCAGTAGACCGCGCGCGAGACAGGTTAACGCCAGCGCGCCGAAAAATGGGTCGGCGATGTTGTTCAACCCCAAGCGGCTAAAATGAATGTGCGGCGGAAACGCTGCCAGAAACAGCGCGGCGATGATGGCAGCCCGCCGCGAAAATAACTGCTGCGTCAACAGATAGGTCACGACAACTGTGCCTGTGCCCAGGAGTACGCTCGGTAAACGCAGGGCGCTCAACGTCGCGCCGAAGATTTCTACCGACAGCAGTTGCATGAAGGGGAAAATACCGATATACGGCGCGGGGTCCATGAATGGCTGTAGCAGGGGTGTATACGGGTCACGCTGAAAACGGTTGACGCCTTCGGTAAACCAGAATTCGTCATGCACAAAGATGTGAACCGCATCTTCTAAAAACAGCAGGCGCAGCACCAGCGCGAACAAGGCAATCCCCGCAAGTATCAGGAGGTCGCTCTGTGTTTTCTTCGAGATGTGGAGATTGACGGTGTGCGTTAGCCCAAGCCCCAGCGTAATCAGCACGACAGCGGCGCAAAACACCCAGAACTGCGCGGCGGTTGACCATTCACTGAGGAAGTCTGGAAAGTGCGACAGCACGACATTGGCGCGGATGAGCAGGAATAACAGCAGGATGCCGACGATCAGCGCGGGATAGAATGTGGGAGCGAATAAGCGAAGTCGGCGCATGTTCAATAGTCCGCAAAATTAGCTTTATCCTAGCGTAAATTGCTAAAATGAACGACGTTCGATTAAATTTCTAGTAGTCCAGGACTTACGCAGTTGAACCGCGATTTGTGCTTGAACAAGGGGTTTAAACCCCTTGTTCGTGAACCCAACTGCGTAAGTCCTATAGTCTTAATAGATTAAGTGCTGAATAGGGGAGTTATGCAGTTTTACTTTTAGATACGGCGTAAAAGAAGGGTGTCTGTAGGGGCGCACCTGCGTGTGCGCCCGATAGTGGGCAGACACACTGGTCTGCCCCTACGATCCCCCATAGCTGTACTAAATAGTTAACGAGCATAATCCCCTTGTTCAGCGCAAACTCTAACTTTTCTTAAAGGATATTGTATGCAGCACGCACACAGCACTTTTAAAGCCGCCGATGATACAACGCTCTACGCCGCCTCATGGCTGCCGGATACGCCCGCGACAGCCGCCCTTGTCATTTCACATGGCGTTGCGGAGCACATTCACCGCTATGAGCATGTTGCCGCGTTTTTCGTGAGTCGTGGTTATGCTGTCTATGGACTCGATCATCGTGGACATGGCAAAAGCGAAGGGCTGCGCACCTATTTTGACAGCTTCGACCAGCCTGTTGATGATCTAAAGCGCTACGTCGAGATGATTAAGCCCAATTATCCCAAATTGTTCCTCTATGGGCACAGTATGGGGTCGTTGATCGCGCTGCTGTACGTGCTGCGTTATCCCAACGATTTTGCCGGGCTGGTCTCAAGCGGAGTGCCGTTGGATGCCGAAAGCGCCGCGCCTGCGCCAATGGTGATGTTGGGCAAGCTGTTAGATCGTGTCATCCCAAAAGTGAACTTTCTCGCGCTGGACAGCACAACATTGTCGATGGACCCGGCGGTAGTTGCCAGGTACAACTCCGACCCACTGGTTGATCGCCAGCCGCTGCGTATCCACATGGGCGTGGGCATCGGCAGCAACGCCACGCTGGTCAAGCAGCGTTTGAGCGAAATCAAAATCCCCATCCTGATTTTGCACGGCGGCGGCGATAAACTGTGTCCACCATCCGGCAGCGATGCGCTGTACAAAGGCGTTGGCTCTCCCGATAAGACGATCAACATTTGTGAGGGCTTTTTTCACGAAATCCACAATGAGCCATCACAAAATAATGTCTTTCAGGCAATCTACGAGTGGCTAGAAGCGCATTAGAAGCTGTCTGATCATTCGAGATGTGACATTGAATGTTGTTGAGACTCAGCTTTTCTGCTCTCTATTTTCTCAGTGTCTCAGTGGTTCAAAATTTCATTCTCTCTTGGCGCTCTTGGCGACTTGGCGGTTCAAAGTTGAATTTTCAAATGGGTTCTGCAAAATCGACATTATTGCTGCGCTGGACGCTGAATAATCGCTTCTAGGTAGTGCAAAGCGGCGTGCTCAGCAGCAGTTCTGCGCAGGATATTCGGCGCAACAGCCTCGCGCAGTTGCCGGTAAAGAGTCGCGCTGGCTTGTAACGCCCTTCCACAATCTACACGGTCATAAGCTGCATGTGTGGCAATCAACGCCGGAAGCTCAGGCTTGGCAATCGTCTCTAAACGACGTGCGCCGCGTGGATCGTGTCCGTGCTTGAGCGCCGCCAGCGGACCTAACACCACGCCGCGCACATACGTCAGCATATCGATCACTTCAAACAATTCACCGCGTCCCAGCTTGGTCGTGCCGTAGTGCATCCATATCCAGAAGCGGTCTTCAATCCACTGTAAATCAGTGACGGGATAGTGTGGGATT
>CALMZT010000068.1 GCA_937870805.1 uncultured Chloroflexota bacterium | reverse complement strand
GTATCGAACACTCCGAATGTAAGCTCAGAGAAACCGCCGCCCGCTTCGCTGTAGAACACTTTCGCTGTAATGCCGGCGTCTTGATCTTGATAAACGATTTCTTCCCCGGTGGTTTCATCGACAGATTTGCGCCATGTCGCGTTACCCGCGCCAATGGATGTAGGCACACCAGCGATGATTGTATCGAGAATCGCGCGATTAGCATCAGAAACTTCAGGCACGGCAGTTGGCTCGACTGCACCTGCTTCACGTGTTGGCGCTGGCGTAGAACTCGGCGCAACTGTTGGACTAGGGGTGATATCGAGATTGTCGGGGGCACACGCTGCCATTACAAAAACAACAAGCGCAGTCAACAATGTAATTTTCATCGAACGCATGAAAAACAACTCCTTATGGGGTTAATCGTCCCCAGTTTCCGGTACCAGGCGCAGGCGCTCAGGAACTTCTCCCGTCATCACCATGTGCGCCACTTCCATTTCGGTGACTTCATCTTTACGGAAATCACCCACCTTTTGCCCGTGACTGATGATCGTGAACCGATCTGCAACTTCATGAACGTGACCAATATTGTGAGTAATGAAGATCACTGACAGACCCCGTTCTTTCGCCGCATAAGTGTAATCCAGCACTTTGCGCGTCTCTCCTACTGAGAGCGCTGAGGTCGGTTCGTCTAAGATCAGCAGTTTCTTGCCGAAATAGACCGCGCGCCCAATCGCAATCGACTGCCGTTCACCCCCTGACAGTGACCCAACAGGTTCATCAGGGTTACGGATATGAATGCCTACATCGAGTAGGGCTTCACGGGTGCGGTTAGACATCACTTCTTTATCAAGCACACTGACCGGACCAATGTTCCGCGTGAGTTCCTGCCCTAACCAGAAATTGCGTGCGATGCTCATCAACGGCACAAGTGCCAAATCCTGATAGACTGTTTCGATGCCTAGGTCGCGTGCGTCGTGTGGCGAAGTAATCCTGACAGGATTGCCTTCAAAGAAAATCTCACCCTTTGTCGGCGTATGGACACCCGTCAAAATCTTGATCAGCGTGGATTTCCCTGCACCGTTATCGCCCAGCAGACCAACAATCTCTTGGCGATCCACCTGGAAGTCAATTCCGCGCAGTACGTTGACAGTGCCAAAGCTCTTTTGGATACCGCGCATTTCCACCAATGGAGTAGCTGCACTCATGTCTTTGTTCGCCTCACAACTGTATTGATGACCACGGCAAGAATAATGATGACGCCGATAACGCCGGAGAAGACACGCGGGTCAACCCCTACCAGTACCAAGCCCGTTTGCAGCATTCCGAAGATTAGCACACCAATGAGTGAGCCGAAGATGCTGCCATAACCGCCTGACAACAGCGCACCGCCGATGACTGACGCAGCGATCACTTCCAATTCTAGCCCGTCGCCCATTAGAGGATCGACATTTGAAAGACGCGCGACGTTGATAATTCCCGCCGTACATGCCAGCATTGAACAGATCATGAAGTTCATGACCTTGACTCTGTTAACGTTGATACCTTGCGCGCGGGCTGCGCCAGGATTGCCACCCACAGCAAACACATGGTTACCATAGCGCGTTTGCGTGAGTACAAATTGGAATATAGCAACCAGCAGGAACCACCACAGCACGCCGATACGCAGGTTGACAGTCGGTTCGACAAAGTGGAAGCGCCCATTTGCTAGATCAAAGAGGCTGATTTCAAGCAGAGCACCACTTGTATTTGCATCATTGATTTGTGCTAAAGCTGTTGAGCCTAACAGAAAGAGGATCGCAAGCCCTGCGACGAGGATGACTACAACCTTCAGCCCGGACCAAAAAATCCAAAAATCGCGTAGATCGTCTTCATCGGTCTGATATTTGGCAAGTCGCTCACTCAGCGTATTCCAAGAAGTGCGCAGCAGTGAAAACCCTACCACAGCCAACACCACAGCCAGCACCATCGCACCAGCAGCCAACAAATAGTGATTAATATAGATATAGGGCGGCGGTATACGGTAGTCTGCATAACGAAGGATACGACCATCGGCGACAACGACCAGCAAAATCGCGCGATAGGCAAGCAGCGTTCCTAACGTGACAATAAACGAGGGGATGCCTGTCCAGATCAAAATGAGACCATTAATCATGCCTAGCAGTGCCGCAAACGCCAGTGCAATCAGCATTGCTGGGATGACAGTCGTTTTTATGCCGAAAATCCCTTCTGTCATCATCAGCAGGAAAACAAGCGCGCCCGCGCCGTAAACCGAGCCAACGGACAAATCGAATTCACCGGAAATCATCAGGAATGTGATGCCGATGGCGACAATCCCGCGCGTGATGTTGGTTGCCAGCAACCCTGCCAACGAGCGCTGTTCCAAAAATAAATCGCTGCCCAGTGAAAAGATAATCACAATCGCGAAAAAGCCGATGATTGCGCCTGCGCCCGGCGATTTTGCCAGTGTATTGCGAATCACAGCGTCAGGAGGCGACTCAATGCCCACAGCAAGGAAACGGTAAACTGCCATGCACGATAGGAACAGCAGTAAACCGGGACCCGTGAGTTCCTGCACACCGGGTAAGTTGTCGGTTATTGAGCCACCACTCGGCAAAATTTCGTGAATATCAAACGTCCCGTTCAAGAAAAGCGTTAATCCCACGATGGCGACCATGAGTACAACCCATTGTGCCCATGTCCAGGCGCGTTTATCGCGTGTCCACAATCCCCAAACGGTTCGTAACGTAATGACGCCGAGCAGCCCAGCGCCTAAAGCAGCAGTAATCTCAAGCACGTTGAGGTCGCTGCGGGGAATGTTGATGCGATCACCTAGAGGTAACCAACCCGTCAAAATTTGTTCCGCGATAACGAGACTCACTACACCGATGATGCTCAAAAGCGCAATACTTAACAGGATACCCGGTGTCATCCACGAATGCACACCTGCAAAATAATCCCGCATATTGGGAGTTTTTTGATTGCGCAGAAAATCCAGTGCTGTCCATAGGCTTATACCGCCCCATATGGCTGTACCTGCAATCATGGCAAGCTCAATGGGGTTCAGGTCACGGCGGCTGATGTTGGCGCGTTCGCCAAGCGCTAGCCATCCAGTGATGACTTGCTCACAGAGGAGCAAACTCGCAATACCGACAATCACCAATAGTAAGATTGTGCCGTTGAGGCTTTTGGGTTTAGCGCCTACCTTTTGACCTGTGTAACTTGTGACAACTCCAAGTCCACTGGAGGCGGGAGAATTCTCACTCATAAGCAGCTCTTTAGTTTAGAATCAACAGTTTTATTTGGAACAAGGGGCTTACACAGCCCCTTGTTTGTTTTAGTTCAGCTTTCAGGCAAGTATCGCCTGACTATGCGTGACGATTTAGCGATAACCAGCCGCTGTCAGTTCAATGATCGCATCGACATTGCTTTGATCAATGATACCGGGACCCGTGAAGATGTCACCACCTGGTGCCAGTTCAAATTGGCTGTTGAGGTACAGCCACATGATTGTCTCAAAGCCCTGAATGTACGGTTGCTGATCGACTGCCTGCAACAGATAGCCTTCCTGGATCATCGTATAGATTTCCTGGCTGGTGTCATGTGTTGTCGCATAAACTGCGCGCGGTTCAAGACCCATTTCCTGCGCCGCGAGGTTCCAGCTTGACGACGGGTTTGGACCCAGCAGCGTGATACCGTTTACAGTCGGGTTCGCAGCGAAGAAGTCCTGAATCGTACCCGCAGACGCGGTAACGTCATTGGTGATTGTCAGACGCTGCACGGGGACACCAGCTTCGTCCATCACGCTCTCAACACCTGAGCAGCGTGCTTCAAGACCGCTGTGACCAACTTCCTGAATTGGGCAAACAACACCTGTCACTTCTACGCCGTCAGCAGCCGCTTCAGCGAGAATGCGACGACCATTGCTCACGCCACCTGTGAATTCATTCGCGCCGATGTAGAACAGCACGCCGGGCAGCGCCTGATCGGTGCCTGCGTTCGGGTCAGCGGTGTTGAAGATAATAATCGGGATACCTGCGTCTGCGGCAGTCTGGACGCCACCACGAATCACATCAGGGTTTGGCGAGGTTGTGCCGATGCCGTCTGGATTCAGCGCAAGTGCATCATCCCAGTAGCCCGCCATGTCGTTCACGTTGTCAACGGGGTCAGACAGCCACTGGCACTGAGCGTTGAGTAGTGCGCAGGCATCTTCCATACCTTTGATCACGACGATCCAGAAGGGATTGCCGACACCACCGTGACTCACCATCGCAAATACGAGTTGATCATCCTGCGCGTTTACCGCACCGAAGGTGGCAAGCAGGATGCCGATGATCAGAATCGCCACTGCAATTAAACGCTTAACCATTTGTAGTTTCTCCTTCGATATGAAATATATTTACTTGCACAGAGGTACTACTCAATCTGAGAGCTATGTTCAATGCGCGTTTACTTTCCTTTCACTCAATGAAGCGAGCTAGTGGATTGTTCCACCCCCTGATACTACTCAAAATCGCAAATTTATGCAAAGTTTCTAAGAAAAAGGTAAACGTGTCGTGCTCATTACACATGCGTGAGGATCAACGCGCGTGTCTGTGGGGGGATGTCCGCCCTTGTCAAGGTAACTTCTTCGGCACAAGCGAAATCGACCTCCTCCGCTTTGAAGTAGCTTAAAAAAGTTTCAATCCAGAAGGTATTACGCGGCTTATAACGCAGTGTGCGGAAATGCATCGGCACGACGATGCGCGGCTTTGCCTGGTCGATAACGGTCTTCAGATCATCCAGGGCAATCGTCGGATGTCCACCAGCCAGCGCCAGCAGCACATCTACATCTCTAAAGAAGGCAATTTGCTCAGCGCTCAGCGCGTTGCCAACATCGCCTAAATGCCCAATACTGACATCATCCACTGTAAACCGATACATTCCGTTCTGGTCAGGATCATGCTCGCGATGGTCAAATGCTTCCATTGCCTCAATAGCTTTGAACGAGATACCCTTCTCTACTCGTTCTCCATCCTTCTGCGCGACTTCCAGCGCATTGATCACCACAGGCTGTCCCGGTATCAAATCCGCACGACAGTGGTAGCTGTCGTTGTCCGATGACATAATCACAATATCCGGCTCATCAGTCACTGGACGATAGCCGGATGTAGCAGGCGTATAGGGGTCAGTGATAACCTTCACCCCATTATCTGCTGTCACGAGAAAACAGGCATGTCCCCACCATTTGAGCTTCATCGATTCTTTACCTTTGGTAGAATTTCTTCCAAAATCATGCCTTCAATGTCG
>CALMZT010000067.1 GCA_937870805.1 uncultured Chloroflexota bacterium | reverse complement strand
GTACAAATGCCGTTTATTGACCCCAAAGTGGGTGGCGTCGGCACGCGGCAGAACGCGGTGTCGCGCGAGAGCAGCATCTGGCGCGTCGTCGCTGACTGGCTCATCAACACACGCTATCTCGATTATGTGCCTGTCGAGAGCATCTTTGGCGGCGTTGCCTGCCTTTCGGGACGCACAGCCGCTTACCGCCGTTCAGCGATTTTGCCTGTCGTCGAACAGCTTGAGTATGAATACTTTCTCGGTCAGCAGTGTATCTCAGGGGATGATGGTCGCCTGACGTGGCTTGTGCTGGCTGCTGGCTATAAAACGGTTTACCAGTCGAATGCGCGTGCGTGGTCGATGTTCCCGAACCAGTGGAAAGCATTCGCCAAGCAGCGCGTGCGCTGGAGCCGCAATTCGTACCGCTGCTATCTGACCGCCATCTACAAAGGCTGGTTGTGGCAGCAGCCGATCATGACGCAAATTCGCGTGTTACAGATTTTGGCGACGCCGATCACCATGTCGTTCGGGCTGTTCTTCGTGCTGCTTGCCGCGCTACAACAGGATTGGGAGTTGTTGGCGGTCAGCCTGGCGTGGATTGTCGTCGGGCGCGGCATTCGCAGCATCTCACACCTGCGCGAACATCCGCAAGATGTTTGGCTGCTGCCGCTGGTTGCTCTCGTGGTGATTTACATCGCCGTTCCTATTAAGACGTGGGCGTTTTTCAGCATGAATAAACATGGCTGGCTGACACGACAGCACAGCATTCAAGGAAGCGAAGGACAGTCAGAAGCGTCACTGCACGAGCCGGCATTAGATGCTGCGGCGAGCGTCCAATAGACCTAATCAAGGAGGGCACTCCCCATGAAAAATGTAGTGTGTGTTCTCATCATTGTCGGCACGCTGTTTGTGCTCGCCTATAAAATCAATGTCCCGCACGATAACAATGCTCGTGACACTGAGTTAGAAACCTTTGAAGCGATGAAAAACAGCGAGTGGTCGCGGGTGATGTCACTTGGTGAACTTGTGTTATCCGGCGCTGTTCCCGCCGCGCCCCCGTTCCCCGCATCGCAAACACTGGCACGCATCACGCGCGACGGCGTGACTCCCTATGGCGCAGCGTATGAGCGTCTGGTACGGGTTGCCAGCGCCGATGAGCTTCGCGCTGCGCTCAACGACGCACAGCCGGGTGACTTGATTTACCTTGCAGATGGAATTTACAGCGGCAGTTTTGAAGCCAGCATTTCCGGTACTGCCGAGGCACGCATCACCCTGTACGGTTCGCGCGCGGCGATCATTGAGGGCAGTTCGCTGAATTCAGGCTATGGCTTTCGCCTGATGGCGGATTACTGGCTGCTGGCGGGCTTTACCGTGCGTAACTTCAGCAAGGGCATCGTGACCGACGGGGCAAGCCACAACATTCTGCGCGGCTTAGAGGTGTACCAGATTGGTGACGAAGGCGTTCACTTCCGCAGTTTTAGCTCAAACAATATTCTGGAGCAAAGCTGGGTGCATGATGTGGGCTTGCGCCAGCCGGAGTTTGGCGAAGCGGTTTATGTGGGCAGCGCCGTCTCCAATTGGGGCAATTACAGCAATGGCACTGCCGATATGAGCAATGGTAATCAGATCATCGGCAATCTGTTGGGACCGAACATCGCTGCCGAAGCTATCGACATCAAGGAAGGCACCACAGCCGGGGTGGTGCGCCGCAACATCTTTATCACGACGGACACACTGCTTGTGGACTCGTGGGTGGACGTAAAAGGCAACGGTTACGAGGTGAGCGACAATGTGGGCATGTACACCGCAGGCAGCCCTTTTGAAACCGCCGTACAGGTCTCTGAACTTCTTGACGGCTGGGGTTTGAATAACAATATCTACAATAACACTGAATATTCAACTGATGGCACGCTGCGCCCGCCGTTCCGCAGGGCTTTCGATGAAACCGGAGCCGTCAGCATCCTGCTGCCTGCGCGCCCCATGCCCTACAGCCTCAGCGAATTGGCAATCCGTTTTCCCGCTTCGATTGAACAGCCTGACGCCGCCACGGTGTTGCTTAAGGAAGATGTGATTGTGGGGCAGGGCGCGCACCTGATGGTGGCGGGCGATGCACGCATTATTCGCCTGCTGAGCACGCCGCAGCGCTACGTCAGCATTGTGGGCTATCGCAGCCAGATGACTGTAGAAGGCAATCGTAACCAGTTGATCGAGTTTCAATCGTGGGACTCCAATAGCAACACGCCGGATGTCAATATTGACGATGGTCGCGCCTATGTGCTCATGATCGGTGGGCGTTGGGATGTGAACTATGGGTCATTTGCCGATCTCGGTTATTATGAAGGCACAGTATCCGGCGCGGCGTGGAAAGGTTATAAGCGCGGCGATTATCAGGAATTCAGTCTCGGCAACGTCAGCAATTCGCAATTTTTGAGAAACTTCTTCGGCGCGTACACTTATGAAGCCGTCGAAATGAACTGGCGCGGTAATACCTTTGCTCACAATATCAGTTACGGGTTTGACCCGCACGACTTTAGCAATGACTTTCTGGTTGAAGAAAATGTTGCTTATGCCAACGGCAGTCACGGGATTATCTTCTCGCGTGGCTGTGATCGCAACATCATTCGCAACAACGACTCGTTTGATAACGCAGGTCATGGCATTATGCTGGATGACGGCAAGGTCATCCCCAATAGTACCAATCCGCGCTATTTATTACCTGTACCTTCCAATAACAATATCATCGAAGGCAACCGTGTGTGGAATAACAACGATGGCATTGTGCTGGAAGGCGGCAGCGGTAACATCGTGCGCAATAACCAAATCACCGGCACGCATCGTTACGGCATTCGCCTCACGGACGATGTGAACGACACCCTGATTACGAACAACACGATTGAAGGCATGAATGAGTACGGGATTTTCATTTATAACAACTCACAGACCAATGTCGTGACTGATAACCAGATTGTCGGTGGAAATGGCGGTGTCGTGATTCAGGACTCGCCAGGGAACCGAGTCCAGAACAACAGCATTACGCGGGTCGTGGGCGCTGGCATTGAACTGCTTGGCAATATGACAGGCGCAGCCATCGAAAACAATGTTGTGGCGGGTCGTGGGTTGAGCGCGATCAATGCGACGCAGACATCAGGTGTTACGCTGAGCGTGCTCTTAGCTGAGAATGATGTGACGGGCTGGAGAGCGCCTTCACCGATGACCGAGCACGTGCGTTATGGCGCGGTCATTATGTCGATGATTATCTTTCTGGTACCTGTTGTCGTAAAATTGACGTTAGGGATGGGAAAAGCCTCGCTGTACCCCTTCCGCTTGTCGGGGCTGCTGCGAAACAGGAAGCAGGGTAGATGAGAAGTCTGTTGATTCTGTTGTGCGCGATTGGGATAACCAGTGGCGCGCTGTACAGCCAAACCACTGCGCTCTGCGAAACCCCTGCTGGCGCGAGTCGCTTCGGCGTGGTGGAACATCTCACGTGGCGCTTTCTCTACTCGCCAGAAGACATTGACCGCGCGCTGGACATGATGGTCGAGGCGGGGATTGGCTGGGTGCGACTCAACTGGTCGTGGAAGGATTTCCAGCCTGAAGAAGGACCGTTTCGTTTTGAGCAGTTTGATATGGCTGCTGCCCGCGCCGCCGAACACAACATCCGCTTGCTGCCTATTCTAACAGCCGTTCCCGCGTGGGCTTCGACAGCGCCAGCAGAGTTGATTGCTGAACGCGGCAACCTCTCGCCTGTAGATCGCTATCGCCCGCGTGACATCGAAGAATGGAAACTGTTCGTGCGTACCGTTGTCGAGCGTTACGATGGCGATGGCGTAGACGACGCGCCCGGTTCGCCGCGCCTCACGCATTGGGAAGTGTGGAACGAGCCGAACATCGCGTTGTTCTGGCCTCCACACCCCGATGCCCAGGAATACGTTGATTTGCTGGCGGTGACGCACGCGGAGATTATGGCGGCTGATCCAACGGCAAAAGTGGTATTGGGTGGGTTGTCGGGCAATGGTGTCGCGCCCGATGGCAGCGGCTTTCTGCAAGACGTTTACGATGCGGGCGGCGCTGCCTATTTTGATGTGATGTCCATCCATCTGTACACGCATCCGGCTACAGCCAGCCTCGAAGGCATCAACGACGCTCTCCTGGCAGCCCGCGAAGTGATGACCGCGAACGGCGATGAAGATGTGCCGATCTGGCTGACAGAGATTGGCTGGTCAGATGCACCCAACGCTTGGGGGCAGCCCACGGCTTCGCAGGTAGAAATCGCGGATTTTCTGCGAGAACTTTACACCTATCCGCTTGAGGTTGAAATCATCTTCTGGTACGACTTCCGCAATATCGTCGATGCTTCGCCCAACGTCGAGCATAACTTTGGCTTGGTCTATAACGACTTCACCCCCAAACCTGCCTACGAGGCTTACGCCGAAGTCACGGCGGGGTGTAGAGAATAGAACCTAATGGTTGCCCAAATACAGTCCTTTTCTCAACCCGATTGAACGTTTTTGGCTGCATTTCAAGCAACTTGCGGTCGCCAACAGGCTCAACCGTTCACTCAATGCCCTTCGTGCTTCCATTGACGAAGTGATGGATCAACAGAACACTTCCGGGCATCCCAATCGCTTGCGCTTTTTTGATGAATTTCGGCTAGTGGCTTAGCAGGCTGGATTGGGGAACTCAGCGCAAAGAATGTCGGGCTGCTGCTCACAAAACGCGACAGCTAAGTGAGCGCATTTGCCAGCAGTTGATGAATCTGTGCGTGGAAGACAAGGATGTCATCGTTGCGCCCATAATACACACGGTTGGTGAGATAAACGACCACCAGGTCGCGGCGCGGGTCCATGCGCAGCGATGTGCCTGTAAAGCCACTGTGTCCATAGACGCCAGTATCATCTACACTATTGTTAACGCTGGAATGGTGCGGATAATTCAACTTCCAGCCTAAGCCGCGCCGTTCGCCATCGGTCTCGGCATGTTCCTGCGCAGCCGCGCTCATCAGCGCATCATCAATGTTGAGCCTCGAATCGTGCGTGAGCCAGGCTTGCCCGAACGTCGCCACATCGCGCACATGCCCGAACAACCCCGCATGACCGGACACGCCGCCCATCCCGCCTGTATTTTCGTCGTCCACCTCGCCCCACAAGCGCCGCCCACGCCACGTCGTATCCAGTTCAGTAGGCACGACGCTGTTACGAGAAATATCCTTTTGCAGCGGATTGTAGACGATAGAATTTAACTCAAGCGGCTTGAAAATACGCTCATGTAATGCTGTTTCCAGCGCCGCGCCGTGCAGCCGCGCAACCGACATGCCCAACAGAATATAGCCTAAATCGCTGTAGCGCACGGTTCTACCGGGGACATCGACAAACGGCGACGCGCAGATGGCATCGAGTGTCTTTTGCCAGCGCATCTCGCCGCTTTCAGGGTCAGTTTCGGTAGGCGGTGGCGGCGTTGCTCCGGCAATGAGATACAACGCGCGCCAAGGAGCAAGCCCAGATGTGTGCGTCAGCAGATGGCGAAACGTGACCGTCGCAGGGTCAATGGTTTTGCCGCTCATGTCGTCACTGACGGGCTGCGGTTGCTTGGTAAAAGGGTCTTGCCCGCCATCAGTAGGACGTGGCGCACCGCCGAATTCGGGAATAACACTCACAATCGGGTCATCTAAGCCGACTTTGCCTTTACTCACCAGCGACAGAAAAGCCGTTGTCGTGAACGTTTTGGTGACGGAGGCGAAATCGAACAGCGATGTGAGCGTAATGGGATGCTGCTGTGTGTCAGGGTCGATGTAGCCCCAGCAGCCTTCAAACAACGTTTCGCCGCGCTGCATAATCATCACCGCCGCCGCAGGAAACACCGTGCCAAGCGATTTATCCATCAGTGCTTTGAGTTCGGTAGAGAGGGCGGGCGGTAGAGTGTTGATGGTTTCGGTGTAGGTCAAGCGACGATCTCCGTATCCGGTACGCTGACCGGTGACTTTCCCTGCGGCTCGAACTCGCCATTCAGGATTTCGGCGGCGGCTTGCGCGCTGGCAGGACGGAAGCTGAAGGCGCACACATAACTGCGCACGTCCGGCAGATAACGCAGTTCGTAGGGGTCGCGCAGCGCAACGACAATCAGACGATCTGGCGCAACCTCAAGTAGCTGCTGAATGACTTGCAATTGGCTGCTTTGATCAAAGTCCATACCGGGCAGTGGATAGTTTTCGGTGACGGCGATGACGAGTTCATCAGGCTGCAAATCGAGTTCGCCCGCTAAAACGTCTTCGGCTGAGAAGAGACGATGATTTGGATATTTATCTTTCATGGCGTCCGAAAAGTACGCGAAGGCTGCGGTGGTTTGGTTCGGACCGATACCGCGCGTCGCTCCTAAGCCTGCGTAGCTGGAGCGCTGCGTGGTATTCACGAGAGCGATGGAGCGCGCTCTGGAAACTGGAAGCAAATGGTTATCATCCCGTAAAATAGCGACGGCATGGCGCGCCACGTCAAGCTCGATTTGGCGATGGTCTGCGCTGCCGACAATATGCTCATAGTCTTTCGATTGTGCCAACAGATTATATTTCGCTTTGAGCGACAGCACACGCCGCACCGCGTCATTCACGCGCTCGATAGGCAGTTCACCACTTTCAACGGCGGCTTTGACGGCGGTTATCAGTTCGCGCTGCTGCTGAAGATAGGTTGCGGCGTCGTGGTCATAGTGTTCTTCCGCCAGCATCATCACGTCAACCCCTGCTTTTAATCCCGCAATCGCGGAGATGTGCGGCGCATAGTTCTTTTTCATCGCCTGCATATTCATGCTGTCGGAAACGACCACGCCTTCAAAGCCCAACTGCTGACGCAGCACATTTTGCAGAATGAAGGGCGAAAGCGTGGCGGGGTTGTTGGGGTCGAGCGCCGTGAAGATGATGTGTGAGGTCATCACCATGTCCACGCCTGCTTTGATGCCTTCGTTGAAGGGGTGCAGATCAATGACGGCGAGTTCTTCCTGAGTGCGGTTGACGGATGCCAGCCCGCGATGGGTGTCAATTGTGGTGTCCCCGTGACCGGGGAAGTGCTTGACAGTGGCGATAATCCCACCATCGTGCGCGCCGCGAACGGCTGCGGCAGTTAATGCGCCGACTAGATCGGGTTTTTCACCAAACGAGCGCATCCCAATGATGGAATTGATAGGATTGGAATTGCAATCAGCGCACGGTGCGAAGATGGCATTCAAGCCAACGGAGGTGAGTTCCTGCCCGATGACTTTGTACATGCGGTAGGCGTCGTCGGGGCTGGCAGTTGCGCCGAGCGCCATGTTGCCGGGTCCAGGGCTGCTGGCGGGCGTCATCACGCTCCACGCGCCTTCCTGATCTGCGCCCAAAAGCATCGGGATTTTGAGGCGTGTGCGTCCCGCATAGCTTTGCAGCGCTTGCGTCAACTGCACTGCTGCTTCGGGCGTGGGCACGTTTTCGTTGCCGATGTAACACGCGCCGACAAAGTGTTCTTCAAGCAGCACACGCGCCTCGTCCAGTCGATTACCCGCGAAGGCGAGCATGAACATCTGCCCGATTTTTTCTTCGAGCGTCATATCTTCAAGGAGTTTTTCAACGTACATCATCTTTCCTTGTGTTTGTTTTACCTCACCCCAAACCCCTCTCCATTTTAGGCACGTTGGGGAAGGTTGAATACTCACCACATGGAGAGGGGCTTTACGTTCGCGTGCCTCAATGTAAACCATTGCGTTGAGGGAGCACACGTTGATGCTCCCCTACGAAGCTCGCGTGCCTCAATGTAAACCATTGCGTTGAGGGAGCACACGTTGGTGCTCCCCTACGAAGCCAGATGTGTGGGCAAACGTATTGATAGACGGAGAGAGTGTCGTGCATAATTATTCCTTCACCGCGCCGAGCGTTAAGCCGCGTACCAGGTAACGTTGGAAGAACAGCGCCATCAAAAACGGCACCAGCATCGTCATCACGGCGGCAGCAGACATATCTTCCCATGCCACTTCGTACTGTCCGATGAACAGCGTCAGCACGACGGTGAGTGGCTGCGACGCCTGTGTGCGCGTGAAAATCAGCGGAATCAGGAAGTTGTTCCACGTCGAAACCAGCGCCACGAGAAAAACTGCGATCATCCCAGGACGCGCCAACGGAATAATCACGTTCCACAGCAGCTGCCAGCGGTTGCAGCCATCGACCAGCGCCGCATCTTCGACTTCGCGTGGGATGTCGCGGATAAATGTTGACATCAGCCACACTGACAGCGGCATCAAGAACGTCACGAAGATGCTGATTAAACCGGGCAGCGTATCGACCAGTTCGAGTTGAGACATCAGGAAAAAGAGCGCGATGATCGACACCCAAACGGGCAGCGGCATCATGAGCATCAGAAAGTAAAACGTTAACTGCTTGCCACGAAAACGCATTCGGGCGTAGATGTAACCTGCGCCTGTCGCAATAATCGTGACCAGCGCTGCCGAGAACGTACTGATGATGAAACTGTTGCGCAGCCCTAACCCCATGAGTTCGGCAGTAGGTGAATAACCACCACCACGATACTCCGCGCCTACCGTAAAAATGGTTACATAATGTTCAAGTGTGGGCTGTGACGGAAACCAGACTTTATAGGGGCGTGCGTAAAGTTCCGCGCGTGTCGAGACACTGGACACGACTACCCAATAAATTGGCGCGAGTGCCCAAAACAGCGCGAGAAAACAACCTAGATAGATAACAATCATGCGGAAGGTGCTGCGCTGTTGGAGTGTCATTCCTTGACTCCCTGATTGTACAGACGCCAGACAAAGAAGAAGCCCACGCCCAGCGACATCAGCAGAATGAGATAGGAGAGCGCTGCGCCCAAGCCAATCCGCAGATCGCGGAACACGAGTTCATAGTTGAAGATCATCAGCGTTTTGGTGAAGGGGTTGATCGCGCCGCCTGCCGAGCCGCCTGCTGTCAGCGTCCATATCACGTCAAAAATCTGGAATGAAGCAATAAATTCCAGCACGAGGGCGATGGCTATCGACGGCAAAAGCTGTGGAATGGTGATGAAAATCAAGCGTTGAAAGACTCCTGCGCCATCAACTTTTGCCGAGTCGTAGAGATCGGGCGCGATACCCTGCAAGCCTGCCAGCAAAATGATCGTGGGGAAGGCAAAACGTGTCCACGTCTGCACAACCGCCACCCAGACCAGTTGATATTGTGGCTCGCGCAGCCAGGACTGGTACTCGCCAATCAAGCCGAATTGGTAGAGCAAGCCGTTAAGGGCGCCATATTCGCCATTGAGCAGCCAGCCCCACAAAAAGCCATTGACCACAGGCGGCACCATCCAGGGCAGGATGACGAGCGAACGCACAACACCGCGCCCGCGAAAGTTTTCATTGAGCAGCAGCGCGAGGCTGAAGGCGACGAACAGTTCCAGCGGCAGGGTGATGGCGACGACTGACAGGCTGCGTCTTGTTACTTCCCAAAACTCATCATCTGCCAATAGGCGTTGGTAGTTCTCTAAGCCCACGAATTCCGGCGGACGATTGATGCGCAGATTGCGCGAGGTGAGGCTCGTGCGGAAGGTATCGACTGCCGGGTAATAAATCAGCGCGGCGACCAGCAGCAGAATCGGGGCAAGAATCACGAGAATAAAGGCGGTATCGTTGTTGAGGCGAAGGCGCGACATGGCAATAAAAACCTTGCGTTAAAAACAATAGTTTGGAAAGCAGCGCCTTTAACCTCACCCCAAACCCTCTCCATTTTTGAAATCACTGTGGTTAGCAGAGAGTCGCCACATGGAGAGGGGCTTCAGACTCGCGTAATCAGACGCGCTCGATATGCCAAGAAATATCCAAACTTGAAAACCCTCTCCCTAACAGAGAGAGGGTTAGGATCAAAGTTGGTGACTTTATTCGTATTCTTCTTTCAGCGTGTTCCATTCTTCGGCAAGGGCGTCGATCACCTCGTCAGCAGACATATCGCTCTGTGCGGCTTGTAGAATCGTTTCGCTCACCGTCTGAGTAAACGGACCCCACCACAGGGCATAACGGGGCAGTTCGTTGACGAGTTCGCTCTGCGCGACAATTTCTTCGTAGCCATTGATGACACCTTCTTCATTGAGCTGTTCAGCCACTGAAGTACGCGACGGATACAGACCGAAGGCGTTGAAGATCGCCACCTGATTTTCGGGGCTGGTGTACCATTCAATAAACTGCCACGCCTCGTCGGGATATTCGGAAGCCGCCGAGATGCCAATCGCGGCAGGGAAGCTCCACGTATTGCCGACTTCGGGCAGTACCATGTAGCCGACATTGGGCGCTTGCTGCGACAATTCGGTGTTGTTGCCGTAGTCCATTGAGCCTTGCCAACCCTGATGGAACGTGCCGCTGCCACTCCAGAACAGTGCGTGCTGCGTGACTGAACCCGCAAGAATTTCAGGGCTGATGAGTTCATCTCTATAGAAGCTGAGCAGCAATTCCATCGCGCGGCGCGCCTGTGAACCTTCGTCGGCAAACACCGGATTCAGTTCCTCGTCGAACATTGGGTCGCCCATCGACAGCGCCATCAGATACCACGCCCAATCAAAATTGGAACCCATCACAATGGGGTACTCGTCAATGCCTTGTTCCTTGATGGCAACTGCCATTTCGCGCAGTTCATCCCACGTTGTTGGCGGCGCATCGAAACCTGCTTCTGCCAGACGCTCGGTGTTGTAGTCCATCATCACTAACTGCTGATAGACGGGGATACCGTAAATATTGCCGTCCTGTGTCCAGAAATCCATCTGGTTGAAGTCGCTCATATCGCTGTCGGCAATGTAGTCGTTCAGCGGCAGCATGTTGCCCGTCGCGACGACGTTGGAAGGCGCTTCTTCAGTGAGGAAGATCACATCGGCAGCGGGTTCGCCAGCGGCAGCAGCCACTTGTACACGGCTGTAAAGGTCTGCCATCTGTACCGACTGGATTTCGACGGTGATGCCTGTTTCTTCCGTGAAGGCTTGAAGCGCGGCTTCATCAGGGGGGACGCCCCACGCGGGGGTTAAAAAGGTGATGGTCACGGGTTCCTGCGCGGACGCAGGCGCGCCGACAAGCAGCACCATGACGAGCACAAGGGTCAATAAAAGACGACGTGAAAACATATTTTCCTCCAAAAATATACTGTGTTTCGCTGGTGGGGTAGCTGCACGTAAGTGTTCGATAATCCCTCCCTGTCTATTTAAAAAGCTCTATTGCATTCACTATTTCTCATGCTGATTCTACCTAGTGTGGCGTTTGTGCGCTATAAGTCCAAGATGGTTATTCCGCCGTGAAGCGCAGCCAATCAACAGCAATCGCTAATCTGCGTGGGTCGCTACCCTGTCCAACCTCGGCGGGCACGACAACAGCGTCATAGGCGAGGGTGACAGTGATGTGCTGCCCGTCACCTATGAGGTTAGCGGGAATACTGATGCTGTATTCGTTGAGTCCTCCGGCAGCAATTTCCACTGGCTCTGCAACAGGCGTATCGTTGATGAGCACTTGCACGCGGCGCGGCTCATAAAAGGCTTGTGCTGCGAAGGTAAGCGTGTAGTCTTGCGGCGGGAGGTCGAGATAAACCTGTGCCTGCGGGTATTCGCCTGCCCAGCGCAGCGTTAGCCCGCTGACCTGTTCCTGCCAGTGCCAGCCCCAGCCGATGTAAAACTCGTCGCCGGGCGTGCCAATGTCGATCTGGTAGACGCCGCTTTCGATTTCGGGTGGGATGCGGTTGGCACAGCCGTCGGGATGCCATGCTGTGCGATAGACGATGGCTTCGCCTTCAACGGTGTAAGGGCACAACAAATCCGGCAGTGTGTTGAAGTAGCCGACAATCTCCTGAATGGTGGAGGTGTTGCGCCCGATATAATCCTGATGGATGACGATGTAGCCGATGGGGTAATTGAAAATACGCTCACGGAGTTGGGCTTCTACGAGCACAGGTTCGAGCGGGCGGCGCTGACCGAGCCAACTGAGCAGCGGGTCATCGGTGACGAGATAGTAAAAATTCTCAATCGGCGCTCGTGAGATGAAGCCGTTAATCATGCGCTTGTGGTGTACCATGCCGTAAAACTGAAACTGAATCGCCTGTACGTTGCCGAGCAGCACCTCGCCTGTGCCCGCGCCAGTTGGCACTTCGAGCACGATGTAATCCCCTTGTTCCTGTCCCATGCGCTCATAGAAGCTGTAGGATGTGAGCAGCGGTTGCAGCGGCGCACCTTCATATAACCGTACACTCAGCGCCAATATCATGAATGCAGCGGCAAGTACAAACAGGCGAGGTTGTAGGGACAGACCAACGTGTCTGTCCGTCTTTTGTGTATATCTATCCTTAATCTGCCCGAAAAATACTGTCCATGTCTTCGCAGCAAATAGCATTGCGGCAATAGTAAACACAGGCGCGAGTCGCCAGGGCATACGAAAATTGCCGTTCGTCAAGCTGTACATCCAGCGAAACGGCAGCGGAATCGCCGCATCGCCAAGTTGCAGCGTAGGACCCAACATCAACAAAAACGGCGGCAGCATCACGATGAACCAGAACCAGCGGCTCGGTGAGAGGGCTTTGTCATGTGCTGTCTGACGTTGTTTAGGAACAAGTGTTTCCGTCTTCTCCCCCTCTCTCCGCTGGCGGGGAGAGGGTTGGGGAGAGGGGTAAATTAGGCTTACGATGATAGCACTCAGCAGCGCCAACACGACGAACGCCCCCAACGACGGGCTGTCCCAATCCCACCACTCTGACGCCATGCTCAACAAACCAGCCAGAGGCACGCCAGGGCGATCTTCTACAGGGCTAGGCGTGAGCGTACCTTGCCAGCGCGCGATGTAGGGCAGCGGTCCCGCAAACCACATCAGCGCGCCACCCACAGCCACCGCGACAATACCCGCTATCACAAGCTGTATGCGGCGCGGGCTGTGCCACAGCGTCCACAAGCCATAAGGCACCAGCAGGAACGCGACAAAAATCGGGAACTGCAAATCAGTCAGTAAGCAGCCCCACAGTGCCACACCCATGATGACTGCCCACAACAGCGCGCGGCGCAGGGTTTTCGCCGCAACGATCTGCTTCCACAGCAAAATCTGCGCCGGGATCCAGAACCAGTCCATCAGGTTCAAATGGGTGTTGTAGTAAAAGTAGCGCGTGATGGGCAGCACTTGCAGCACAGCGCCCGCCAGCAGCGCCAACCCTGGCGACACGTCTTCGCTCAGCGCCAGCACGAACAGCAGATAGCCGTTGAGCACGCAGCCGACGAAGATAATCACATTCACAGCCGTCAACGTGCCGACCAGCGGCTCCAGCAGCGCCCACAGCGGAAACCAGAACGCCGTGAGCGCGTGATAGCCGTAGTTGCTCATCGCCGGATACATCACAAAATTGTTTTCGTAGACGTTCAAGCCGGGCGTGCTCAGCGCGTGCCGTATCCACCAGAAATTCCAGTTGTAGTTGAAAAAATCATAACCCGCCGTGTACGTGCCGTTGTTGAAAATGATCGGATACAGGATGAGGAACGCCAGCCCTGCGTAAAACAGCAGCGCGACGGCGTGTAAAGAGAGGCGCTTCGGAGCTTGAACAAGGGGCTTAAGCCCCTTGTCCGTACTTGTTTTACTCAAGAGCGACGTTTTTTTGCGACGAGCCATAGAAAAAGGTTACAGACCTGATATAATCCCGCGCGAAATTGTAGTGATGATTGGGGAGGAAAAACAGTGCTGCGTAAAATACTCTTTTTAATTGTGCCGCTGTCAATTTTGTTGGGACTCATGTTCGGCTTGAATACGGCGTTCGGCTGGCGTGGTCAGAAGATGGTGAGTGAGGCGCTGGCGTGCTTGCCATGCTACTGCGCCAACGATGCGCGTATCAACTGTCTCGGCAACGAATATTATGGTGTCTACACGCGCGTCAACAGCAATGGGACGTGCAACATCGACGTGGTGTTGATCGACGAGAATACTGGACGCGGACGGCGCGGCATCCGGGTGACGCCGCGCGAACAGGCGGCTGTCGAGGAATTCCCGCCAGAGAATCTACTGGTCGATTCGTATTATGAAGCGCAGGTGTATCGCCTGACCAGCGGCGAATGGCAGGTGAACGCAGGTCCCACAAGGGAAGGCAAAGTGTACGTCGTGGTGTTCACGGGCTGCTGCGGCACCAACGTCCATGAGTATGACTTCATCGTGCAGACGCCGGAACCTGCGCCCTAAATAATTGAGGGGTGTGCATAACCTGGTGTGAACTCTCTACACCCCACTCTACATCCCTCCCCATATCTGGAGCGGGGCTTCAAGGCAG
>CALMZT010000066.1 GCA_937870805.1 uncultured Chloroflexota bacterium | reverse complement strand
CGTCCGCAACCGGATTGCCCATGACATCCGCCACCCGTTCCAGTTCGGTCGCGCCGCGCGGCAAGGCTACGGTGGCCTCCCACAGCTGCGCGCCGGTGGTGGCATTCAAGGCGACCAGCTTGCCACCAGGAAATCCGGCAAAAATAACGCCATCGCGCGCCAATAAGCCGCCCGATCCGCGCAAGCTCAACGACGGCAAGTTTCGGCTATACAGCCACTTGCGACTCCCGTCTGTCACAGACAGGCCTTGCACGCGGCCGTCGCCGGTACGCGCGATCACCGTCTCCCCCACCGCACGCAATTGTCCGGTGACTTCGCTCGATAAACGCACCTTCCAGCGCAATTTGCCGGTAGCGGACAGCGTGCGCCCCAACAATCGACATAATCACCATGAACGCGCCCAGGCCAGCATCAAAAAGGATGAGCGGCATGGTGACAATCAGCGGAAAATAGGATAATTCGGACAACCATTCGGCGCGTTTCGAGGATGACCAGATTGGCCTGGCGGCTGTGTGGCTGACAAACCGCGCCAGCGCCACGCCGACGATTTGAGAAGTTAAAAAACCAACCGCCAGGGCAGCAGTCAAAGGGGCGGCATTTTCCTGGTCAATCCGGCGCAGCGGAATAGCCGCTCCCAGTAAATAATAAACCACCACCGCCGTTAAGAGGGATAATCCAGAAATAATGAACCGTAAACCACTCCGTTTGAAAACTTCTCCAGTTGATAGCAATGGTAATTTCAAATCGCGGGCGAAGCGCATCCGCGCGGTGGATGCCAGCGCGACACCGGCGACGATAACGCCAAACGCCAGCAGCCCGACACACAACCAGGCGACCATCACGACCATGTTGAGATAGCCGGCCCAGCCGCCATTCTCGATACGTTCCGCCAGCAAGTCCGCCAGCGCGAACAAGACCGTACACAGCAGCCAGACTGCCGCCACTTGCAGCCGCGTGTTAATTTCGGGCGACATCATAATGAGAATGAGCGCCGCTATCGTGGGTATGATACCGATTAATAGATTTAGGATAGTGCTTAAAGGAGGATGATTGTCCTGAGGCTGCGGATTGGCGGTGGGAGCTTCGGTAGGCATAACCGTTAACAGATTATATAAAGATGCTTACAATGAACTGAGCCTTAACTCGTCCATGCTTAGAATGAATATTCTCAACACTTCAACTATAGCATACAAACCAAATGCTTACAATTTAGGGAGTTAGCACTAGCACGGGTGCATTTCACTTTAGTGCGAAGGTGACATAAACTAAGGCATCCAGCAAAAAGGATGCCATATGCCAAGTGACCGAGAACGTTTAGAACAAGAATTGCGTACCAAAGCCGAAGCAGCGATACGAAAGCTGCTCGATGCGCTACCAGACAAGGCAGAAATCACCCTGAGCGATATGGAAACCCTGACCGGGGAGATGGGAGACGAGTTGATGCAAGGAACGATGCAGAGCTTGAGCGAGAGTCAGCAAGCAGCGCCGAATGAGGTAAGGTGTGAACAGTGCAACAGACCCATGCACAAGCGCGGAAAACGCAAAAAACAGGTCGTGACCTTACGCGGTGAGGTTGAAGTGGAGCGCCAATATTATGTATGTCCATGCTGTGGTGCAGGGACTTTTCCCCCTGGATAAGCAGTGGCACTTGGATGCGAGTGCGTATAGCCGCGCCCTGGCTTGCCAGATGGTCTGGCTGAGCGGATTACTGCCCTACGAACAATGCGAAACGGTGTTCAAAACGATAGGTGAACGGTGGGTGAGTGCCAGCAGCATCTGGCGCCAGACCCATAAACATGGTGAACGCTTGCAGACCTATATGGAACAGCAGCGTCAACAAGTGAGTGCAGAACGCATTCAGTTACCCGATGCGAAACATGACCATGACCAGCGCAAAGGCGTGTCAATGGATGGCGGCATGGTCAATATTCGCGGTGAGGGCTGGCGTGAGTTGAAGGTAGGGACGGTGTTCGATGTCGAAACCCGTCTCGAACGCAACCCGCAGACACACCAATTGGACGAAATGGCGCATGGGGTTAATGTGCATTACACGGCTGTTCTGGGCACGAAAGAAGACTTTAAGCCTGCTTTGTGGGCATTGGCAGTACAACATGAACTTCCTACAGCCTGTAATCGCAGTGTGGTTGCCGACGGTGCATTATGGATTTGGGATGTGGCCGAAGACATCTGTCCCGATGGACAGCAAGTGGTCGATTGGTTTCATGCCGTTGGGCATCTGAGCGAGGCTGCTCAGACCCGCTACGCCCACCCTGATGATGCCCTTAAGCGCAAACGCTGGCTGAAAACTTATAAAGATCACCTCTATATGGGGCGTATTCACAAAATTACCCACGCCCTGAGCAAACGTGGCTTTCCCCATCTCGCCATTTATTTCGAACGCCACCAACGCCGGATGCAGTATCTTGAATTTCGAGAACAGGGCTTACCCATTGGCTCTGGCACGGTTGAAAGTGGCGTGAAACAGTTCAAGCAGCGCCTCAGTGCAACCGGAATGCGGTGGCATGCTGACAATGCTAACCGAATGCTGGTGATCCGCTCCGCTGTCTTGGGTAACGATTTTCACCGTCTATGGAAGGTCGCCTGATTGCACCAACTTGAAATGCACCCCAAGTTAGCACAGGGCGATTGCATCAAACGTTTTTTGAGTTTCAGAAATATTAGTGAGAACCGTCATGACTTGTAGAGAACCAGTTG
>CALMZT010000065.1 GCA_937870805.1 uncultured Chloroflexota bacterium | reverse complement strand
CTTGATGAACTGCTGAGCGTGAAAAACATGCTGCTGAGCGAAGCGCGCGACACTCTCGCGCAGTATTTGTTTCAGGGCGACGACGTGTTTCGCCGCGTGAGTACACTTTCTGGTGGCGAACGCGGACGTTTGGCGCTGGCGAAACTGGCGCTGGCGGGCGCGAATTTTCTGCTGCTGGACGAGCCAACGAACCATTTGGACATCGTGAGTCAAGAGATTTTGCAGGATGTGCTGGACGAATTTGAAGGCACAATTCTGCTGGTGAGCCATGATCGCTATTTGATCGACAGACTGGCGACACAGCTTTGGGCGGCACAGCCCGGCACGCTGGAAGTGTTCAAGGGGAATTATGCGGAATTCGTTGCGGCGCGCGAGAAAGCCGAACAAGCAGCAGCGGCGCAAAGACGCACCCCACCCCCTGCCCCTCCCCGTACACAGGGAGGGGAGAAAAATGGCAAGAAACATGGGCTGAATCCTTATCAACTGCAAAAAAAGATCACAGAAGTTGAAGACAATATTCATCAACTGGAAGCGCGTCACAAGCAGTTGATCGCTGACATCGAACACGCCAGCGCGAAAGGCGACGCAGCGCGCGTGAGCCAATTGGGCGCGGAATACGAGCAGGTAGAAGCCGATTTACACACCGCGATGAGCTTGTGGGAGCAGTTGGCGGAATGAAAAACATGGTTGCGATTTTAGGCATGTTGGCTTGCATCCTGTCGTGTGTCGTTATGGGGTCATCGCTGATGCTGCCGATGGTGTGGTCGCCGTTTTCATTCCTGTTTTGCAAAGCGGGAGAACGGCTCCGCGGCGAAGTATGGACGACCAGCAATAGCAATCGTTCTAGTGTCGGCACAACCTATGTTTGTGTGGACAGTGGCGGTAATGAGCGCGCAGTCACGCCGCAGGTCGTGTCAAAGACGACGACAGCGTTCCTTGTGCTGATGTTCGGAGGCATGGGGTTGCTGGCGGTGGGTGGCTGGAAGGCGGTCAACTCAAAGCAAAAAGAACAAGAAAAAGCCAAACGCAAAAATGATGAGACAACAAGTTTCGATCAGCCGCAGGTGTTTCAAACAGGTGATGGCGTCACAGTAATTGCAGCAAGTGCTAATGTCTCACCTGCCGAGATTGCCAGTGGAACGACGAAACGCCTGCGGGATATGCTGAATGAAAACATGCCACCGATGCCAACCGGTGAGAAATTTGATCTGACTGACGCTTTGCAAGAACTTGAACAAGCGCGCACTGCTGGATTGATTAGCGAAGATGAGTATCAACGGCTGCGGCAGAAGGTGCTGGATAAGTTTGGATAACCATGAATGACACGCTGCATACGGTCAAATCTGTGCATGAAAATGTTATTCGTATCACGGCTGTACAATGGACATATGTTACAGAAGCCCATGATTACATGGCGGGCAATATGGATAAGGTACTTGAGACTCTTGCAGAACCGGATAAAGGGATTGAAGGCAAGCAAAGCCCTGCGCACTTATGATAAACGAAGATCACACAAAAAACCGCTGTTGTGGTTTACCGTGATGTTGCGGATGGTTTTATGATTACCGCTTTCTTTACATCACAGCCGCAGAAAATCGAGAAAAGAGGTAAGGTACTATGGCAGAAACAATAATTTCCAACGCACTTGTTTCCCATTTAGTAGCGCTGCCTGCACGCCAAACATGGATAGAATATGACGATGCAGCCGATGTGTTATATATTAGCTTTCGGAAACCTCAACAGGCGAACGATAGCATTATGGAGGATGAGGATCACATTTATCATTACGCTGATAGAGAATTAGTTGGTGTCACTGTTTTACACGCTTCCAAGAAAGTTCCATGAACCGCACAGATCGCCTTCTCGCTATTGTTCTTGAATTGCAGCGCAACGTTACGCAGCGCGCAGAAGACCTCGCCGCAACGTTTGAGGTCAGCAAACGCACGATTTACCGCGACATCACCGCGCTGTCTGAGGCTGGCGTGCCGCTCGTCGCCATGCCCGGCTTAGGATATTCACTGATGGAAGGCTACTTTTTGCCGCCGCTGAACTTCAGCGCGGACGAGGCGACGATGCTGCTGCTCGGCGCGGACGTGATGACGCAGAGTTTCGACGCTGAATACCAGATGGCGGCAGAGTGGGCGGCGCGCAAAATCGCAGGTGTACTGCCAGAAAAACTGCGCGAACAAGTCAATGCCCTGCGCGACAATATTACGTTTGTGCAGCGCACGACAGGCAATGTTCAGGAAATTGATCGGCTGCGGCAGCTTCGGCGCGCGCTGATGCGGCAGCAGACCGTGCGCTTCGTCTACCGCACCCGTTACGGTGATGACGAGCCGCTGAATATGCGCGAAGCCGACCCTTACAACATCGTCCATGTCAGCGGCGTGTGGTATATGCAGGGCTACTGTCATCTGCGCGCGGCGGTGCGTACTTTCCGCCTGTCACGCATGGATAAGCTGACGGTACTGCCCAAAACGTTTACACGGATGCCGGATTTTATTGCCATGACACAGGAAGCGCGCTCGTCACGTATTCTCCCCGTGCGTGTGTGGTTTGATGCCGAAGTGGCTCCCTGGGTGCGCGAAGATCGTTTATTCTTTATCTCTGATGTCGAGGACGATGGCAGCGGCGGCTTGGTGGTGTCGCTGCGCGTGCGGCATCTCGATGAAGTGCTGCAATGGGTGCTGAGTTGGGGCAGCCGCGCGCGCGTGA
>CALMZT010000064.1 GCA_937870805.1 uncultured Chloroflexota bacterium | reverse complement strand
AATCCTTCTTGTTCATCGCCTCGCCGACCCAATAGCATGCGCTTGCCGCGGGAATGGTCCAGCCGACGTCGTTCAGGCTTTGCGCCATCGCCGCGGTCGTGAAATGCGCGCCATCCTCATTGCCGACAATCGCGAAGACGGCGACCTTGCCATAGGCCGGGGTGCGGCCGGCATCGTCGGTCTCGCTCAGAAAGGCGTCCATCCGCGCCATCGCCCGCTTGGCGATGCTCGAGGGCTGACCCATCCAAATCGGGGTGCCGAAGATCAGCAGGTCGGCGGCGAGGATCTTCGCACGAATGGCTGGCCAGTCGTCGCCTTTTCCCTCGTCGCTGGTGACGCCGGGGAAAATGTCGTGATCGGCAAGGCGGATGGTTTCGACCAGCTCAGAATCCTGCTCCTTCAGGAACGAGGCGATCAGTCCGATCATTGCATCGGTCGAACTCTCCTCCTTGCCGCTCTTCTTCAGCGTGGCGTTGATCGCGATGGCTGTGATGGTCATGAAATTCTCCTTCGCCCCTGCCAACGCGCCAGGTGGAAAAGAAGGTGCCGGTCAGGCGATCTACGGAAGAGAAGCCCAGCCTAAACCAGTCTGCTCTGCTTTATCGCGGCTCGTTGGGCTTGAGTCACATCGTCAGCATCCAGATCGCCATCGCGACCATCATCAGATTTTCGGTCAGTGACACGAAGCCGAGCGGGACGTTGCTCGATCCGCCGACGCAGGCGCATTTCAGTTCCCGACGGTCGATATAGACCGCCTTGATGACGCTGACCGCGCCGATCGACCCGATGGTCAATGCGATCGGAATCGATAACCAGGGCGCGCCGCCCCAGATCATCAGGATTCCTGCAAGTCCTTCGAGAAACGGATAAAGATAGGAATATGGGACCCAGCGACGGGCAAGCAGGTCGTAATTGAGGAACATGGCTGAAAATTTCTCCACGTCCTGCAACTTCAGCATTGCCAGCACCGCCATCGAGAATAACTGATAATCGCCCATGTTCTCGCGCCCTAAGTTGAGGAACTCCTCACGCGAGAGACCAAGACTGCGAAAGTAATTGCTAAAGTGTTCGTCCATGAGGTCGAAGCCGAAACGTTCGAGACCTGCCGGAACAGGTGTATGCGTCGTGAAAATGTTGCTGGCGGCGACGATTTCTTTTGCTTGATAGAAGCTCAACCCCTGCTCAACCATCAACAGCCGCACACGCTCCAGAGCGAGGAACGCCGAGTGTCCTTCGTTCATGTGAGTCAGCGTCGGGCGCAGCCCCAGCGCATCCAACGCGCGCATCCCGCCGATACCCATCAGAATTTCCTGACGAATGCGCGTGCGGCGATCTCCACCGTACAAGCGATCTGTCAGGTTACGATCTTCTTCCTGTCGGTTCTCCGGGATGTTGCTGTCAAGCAGGAACAACGGCACGCGCCCGACCTGCACCTTCCAAATTTGCGCATACAGATCACGCCCCGGCAGCGGCACGGTAATCTTGATGGGCACACCATCTTCGTCGCGCTGCAAGGTCACGGGCAAATTGGCATAGTCGTTGATCGGGTAGTTTTCCTGCTGATAACCATCAGCGTTAAGATACTGCTGGAAGTAGCCTTCCTGATACAGCAGCCCGACACCGACCATCGGCAAACCCAGGTCGCTGGCGCTCTTCAGATGGTCGCCGCTGAGGACGCCCAAGCCGCCAGAGTAGTTTTGCAGACATTCGGTGATGCCAAATTCCATCGAGAAATAGCCGATGACAGGCTGATGTTCCAGATTGCCGTAATTCTGTGTGTACCATGTGCTCCTGGCGTTCATGTACTCGTCAAGGCTTTGCGACACGCGGTTGAGATGTGCCATGAAGGCGGGGTCGTCGCAGGCGGCATTTAAACGTTCCTGGCTGATGAGTCCCAACATCCACACGGGGTTGTGCCCGGTAGCGTTCCATAGATCGGGATCAAGCCGCCGGAACAGCAAAACACTCTCGTGATCCCATGCCCAGCGCAGGTTGTACGCCACATCACGCAGGCGTTCCAACGGCTGAGGCAAATTGGGTACCACATTGACAGTGGCAACAGGTTTGACCATTTTCAGTATGCTCCTAGAAGCTGTTGTATTCGATTGTGAAGGGTATTACATGAACAAGGTGTTCAATCCTTGTTTTGCTACACTTATCGCGTTTGACAAGGATAGCGATTTTCCTTCAAATGTAAACACCTGCCGTGTTGTGGAGATATGCTAAAAATTCTAGATAGATCGCACACAATCAACCGTAGTGTTGCAGGTTTTGGCTGTGCTACAATGGCAATAGGTGATGTTTCTCACAATCACAACGAGGAGAAATTTACATGCTCGAAAAGTCCTATCCGAAGGGCAAGTCCTACTGCAAGGTGATCTTCTACTCGCCTGCACAAATCAAGGCAGAGACGGTACACCTGGTAGGGGATTTTAATAATTGGGACGAAACGAAGACCCCGATGAAAAAGGGGAAAGACGGACGTTTTTCAGTGACGATGCAGCTTGATAAAGGCAAGGAATTTCAATTCCGCTATCTGGTGAACGGCACGGAATGGCACAACGATTGGGAAGCGGACAAATACGTCCCTAATCCCTTTAGCGGTGACAATTCTGTGGTGACGGCGTAGTTTCTTTCGTTCCAAACATGAATTGTGGGGGCGACCTGCCAAGCGCAGCCGTCGCCCCTATGCTTTCTCCGCTGTTCCACCAAAAAGCAACCTTTTTCCACTTCACTACGTCTATAGCTGTGTAACCGCCTAATATGATTTTTCATGGGGGATTTTGTGCAGCGTATATTATTGCTTCTGGCAGCGCTTCTTCTCGCCGCGTGCAACCTTAACACAGAATCTTCCGGCTCCGCACCCATCGGC
>CALMZT010000063.1 GCA_937870805.1 uncultured Chloroflexota bacterium | reverse complement strand
GGGTTATAACCTTGTTATCCGGCGGTGGTTGGGAGTAGAAGATGGTAGCGATATGGCAACCGCTAATAGCAGTGCAGTCATCGATACGGCGGTATTGGGCGCATGGGGTGTGAGCCATGTGGTCGCCGCGTATCCTATCGAGCATCCATATCTGGAATTGGTTGATGTTGTGGACGGTGTTTACATTTATGCCAACACCGATAATGTGCGTCCGCTCACAGGTGATGTGCCTGATTGGGCGGAGGGAGGGACAGGCTTGCCGAGCACTGAGGAAGTGGCACGGCTGAACGATTTGACGCTGACGAGCGTGTGGGTATCGGGCATCACATTTGTGGGCTGCGCAGGTTTGCTGATTGTTTTGAAGTTGAGGTCAAATGTCTGAACGTTTTCCGTCGCGCCTAGCGCTTTTGATTCTAGCGATTACGCTGGTTGTGGTGTTTCACCGTCTATTCGTAGGCGAAGTATTCTTCTGGGGGCTGCCTGCCCTACAATTCTATCCCTGGCGTGAGTATGCGTTTGATGTGCTGCGCAGTGGGTATCTGCCGCTGTGGAATCCGTACAACGGTGGGGGTGCGCCACTCCTCGCTAATTACCAATCGGCTTTGTTCTATCCGCTGAATTGGCTAGGATTCTTCCTACCACTGGCGTGGACGATGAGTGTAACAGCGGTGCTGCACCTGTACATCGCGGGTTGGGGCATATGGGCATTCACTGGCAAGCTCAACATTCCAGCATTCGGGCGCGGCGTGAGCACGTTGGCGTTCGGCATGACCAGTTATCTTGTCGCGCGACTAGGGACATACCCGACGATCAGCGCGGCGGCGTGGCTGCCCTGGGTACTGTGGGCAATTCATAGGGTGCTCACGCGAGGTAGACTGCGAGACATGGCGTGGCTGGCGTTGTTCATAGGGCTGCAACTGCTGGCGGGGCACGCGCAAACTACGTGGTACAGCTTTGCGCTTGGCGCGGTGTTCACTGCGTATTGGACAGTGCGCTATTCACGCGCGCACTTGCGCCGACTGGCACTTATCGGCGCGGCGTTGTTGCTGGCTATAGGTATCGGCGCAGCACAGCTTTTGCCAACAGCGGAATTGTTATCGCAGTCACAGCGTTCCAGCGGCGTGGATTACGAGTTTGCGATGAATTTTAGTTACGGTCCGCTGCGAATGTTCAATTTCGTCGCGCCGAATGTATTTGGCAATCCCGGTGACGGTTCGTACATTACTAAAGGCGCGTTCTTTGAAGATGCGGTGTACATCGGCTTTATTCCCCTGCTTGCTGCGTTCGCGGCGTTGTTCGGGTGGATTGCACGCCGCAAAGATGAAGCTCGCCCACTTTATGACAACGATGTACCTTTCTGGTGGCTGATTGCGCTTGTGGGTTTTGTGCTGGCATTGGGCAAGTATTCGCCTGTATTCCCATTTCTGTATGAAAATGTGCCGACGTTTGACGTGTTTCAAGCGCCGGTCCGCTGGCACTTGTGGACAGTGTTCGCGCTGAGTGTGCTGGCAGGTATCGGCGTGCAGTCATGGGGTAAAGGCAAGTGGCGCATCTTCTGGACGCGCCTGGCAGTTGCGGGTTGTGCGTTCGCGGCGGTGATCGCGTTGTATGCCCTACCTAAGCTGCTGCCAGATACTTTACGGGGTGAAAATGGTGTTTATGTCTTGATTGCGGCAATTGCCTCGACAGGCATTATCGGGGCAACTGCGGGTGCGCTGACGCTGTTGCAACCCGAAAAAGGTAGTAAATGGGAAAACTGGCTTGATGCCTGGCGTGTACTGGTGCTGGTAGTCATCGCCGTTGATCTCGGTTGGGCAGCGTGGGGCTTAAACCCGACTGCGCCAGCAGAGTTTTTTGATCGAAGGTCACAAGGCAACACTTCACGCGCGTACTGGACGGAGGAAGCGGCGCGTGCCGTGCAATACGAAACCTTTCTGCCATTCAATGACTATCGAATTGCCACTGAGAACTGGCAAGCGTTCCGCGCAAGCAATCTACCTAACTTGAATCTACTTGATCGTACTTATTTGCTCAATAATTTTGATCCTTTGCTCATCGGCAGCCATAAGCAGTTTATCGGACTTGTCGACGCCAATCCTGCGCAAATGTCGATCCTGTTACAAGCGGCAGGTGTCACGGATCTTTACAACGATACAGGCGAACTTCAGCGTATCAATGACGCTGCACCGCGTGCGTGGCTTGTCGCTGCCGCCTGCTGGCATCCAGACGAAGCATCGATCTCGCAGGCGATGTTGTCTCCAGAATGGCAACCGCAGCAGCAAATACAGATGTTGGGGGATGGCGGTTGCGCAGAACCAGAGGATGATGTACAAGGCGCTGTGACACTGCAATCAGACAGTGAGAATGCAGTTGAAATACAAGTGAACGCTTATCGGGATAATTGGCTCATGCTGGCAGATACCTACTATCCCGGTTGGGTCGCTTTAGTCGATGGACAGGAAGCTCCGATTTACCGTGCAAATCTGGCATTCCGGGCAATTCAAGTGCCTGCCGGAGAGCATACGGTACGCTTTGAATATCGCCCCGCGTGGCTGCTGCCCGGCATATTTCTCAGTGCTGTGTCAGTGCTGGCGCTGCTTTTGCTATTCCGTCTAAAAGTTGAGGTTCAGCTTGACTGAAAAGCGCGTCCTGCTGTTTGCCGAAATTGTCATCCTGCTGCTGATCTTACTATTGGCGGCGTATTTGCGTCTCACGAATGTTAGCGAGAATCCCGGCTGGTACACCGATGAAGGCACACTGATCGACATCGCACAGCATTTACGGGCAGGACAGACGCAGTATCTCGCCATTAACCAATCATTCCTTATCTTTGGACGCCCACCGTTATTTGTGAACCTGCTGGCACTGTTGT
>CALMZT010000062.1 GCA_937870805.1 uncultured Chloroflexota bacterium | reverse complement strand
GTCCTCGGGCTTGTGATCACTGTCTCTCCGAACGTCATGTGGTATCACCATTACGTTTTCCTGCTGCCTCCCCTGCTGATCTGGATGGCGTGGCAAAAACTGGAACAGGGTCTGGTGCTGTGGATCATGAGCGGTCTATTGATGATTCAGATCGACTATTACTTTCTGACGACGGGATTTCTCATCCACCTGTTCGTTCAACTCTCCATTCTGCGCGTGATCTATCAGCAGTATAGTAAACTGAAAGAGCTCCGGTCACTGACTGGTTTGCCTGCGGCGTAAACATGTCTACATCTTATCAACCGTCCCTGGGATTTGTCCTCGTTTTTCTGCTATTCAGCTTGCTGTTTCTTCGCAATAGCTACAAACTCTGGTTCAAGACGGACGAGTATTATCAGGACATTTATAATAGCCTTACCCGCGAGCCCTCGATCTATCCGTTCAGGGGATTTTTCCTGAAGCGGATGAAGAATAAGCAAAGTTGGGTGGTCTGGCAAAAAGTGTTCAGCCTGCTGGGAATTCTGGCTGTTCTTGTGGCAGACGTGCTGGTGGTAAGGGCATACATGCAATAATCTTCCTGGTTATGATTTCCGTCATTGCGAGGGCGGCGCACTTCTGCTCGAAGCAATCTTACCCATAGTAACTAAGATTGCTTCGTCGCTCCCTAACGGTCGCTCCTCGCAATGACGGGAAATATAGAAAAACATGAAACGAGAACTGCATCCCTGTATCTACATCATGACTAATAAGAACAATGGAGTTCTTTATACGGGAGTGACGAGCAATTTATTCAAAAGGGTGTCCGAGCATAAGAACAAATTGGTTCCCGGCTTTACAAGCAAGTACAATGTGACGAAACTGGTGTACTACGAAGAATACGAAACCATGCCTGAAGCTATTTCCCGCGAAAAGCAAATTAAAGGCGGTTCGAGACAGAAAAAGATTGATTTGATCAATAGTCGAAATTCTGAATGGAAAGATTTGTACGCTGAGTTTTTTGCTAACCCCTAATAGAATTATCCGTCATTGCGAGTGGTGCTCGCAGCGCCACGAAGCAATCTTAGATACAGTAAGTGAGATTGCTTCGTCGTCGCTCTGCTCCTCCTCGCAATGACGAAATTTCAAAAGGAGGAGTCTCTTGAAAATCATCGCCTGTATCAAGCAAGTACCCGACTCGGAAGCGAAGGTAAGAGCCGAGGGCGGGCAAGTATCATGGGGGGACGCGCCGCTGGTCATCAACCCGTTCGATGAATACGCGGTGGAAGGCGCGCTCCAGCAGCGGGAAGCCAACTCTGGCAGTACTGTCACAGCGCTGTGCATCGGGCCCGAGTCCGCAAAGGAGGCGCTCAAGCACGCCCTAGCAATGGGCGCGGATGAGGCAGTCCTTGTATCGGACCCGGCGCTGAATGAACTGGATACAGCCGGAGCCGCACGTATCCTGGCTGCAGCCATCCAAAAGATCGGGGCGGATATGGTTGTGTTCGGCCGTCAGACACTCGATAACGGCGCAGGACTCACACCCGCGCAGACGGCGCGCGTCCTCGGGTGGCCGATGCTCGGGTTGGCCGGCAGCATCAAGGTCCAGGATGGAAGCGTAGTTGTTGACCGCGTCATCGAAGAGGGCCGGCAGACCGTCAGTGCAACGCTGCCCGCCCTGATCAGCGTCGTCCAAAGTATTGGCGAGCCGCGCTATCCATCGTTCATGGGCATCCGCAAAGCGTCCAAGGCCAACATCCCGGTCTGGTCGCTGAGTGACCTGGGGATTGCGGCTCCAGCGCCTGTTGTGAAGCGAACGGCATTGATGAACCCACCGGTGCGTGAAACTGCGGTCGAGATCATCAGCGGTGAAACCCCTACCGACATCGCGGACAAACTGGTCGACAAGATTCTGGCGGAGAAGGTGCTATGAAAACCCTGGTCTACATCGATCACTTCAAGGGCGAGATTCAGCCTGCTTCGTGGGAAGCGCTCGGGCTGGCGAAATCGCTGGGCACAGCAAGCGCCGTGATCTTTGGTTCAGGCGTGGATGCGATCGCCAAGGCTGCGTTCGAACATGGCGCCGATGACGTCTTCGTCGCGGACGACGCCACGCTGACGGATTACCGCGCCGAACCGTACGCCGCGACCCTTTCGGCGCTCGTTTCAGCTCACGCTTCGTCTCCGCTCAGCGCGAGCCCGGACCTGATCCTTTTCCCCACAACCGCGCGTACCCGTGAGCTGGCCGCCATGTCGGCAGTCGATTTGAACACCGGTGTGCTGACTGATGTATCGGGGTTGGAAGCGGAAGGCGATCAGTTGATCGCGACCCGCCCGATCTATGAAGGCAAGGTGTTGGAAAAGAGCGTATGTACGGGCAAGCCGATCCTGGCAACCGTCAGACCGCGCGCCTTCCCCAAACCAGAAGCGGACGCGAGCAAATCCGGGACCGCAACAAAGGTCGAAGTGAAGTCTGATGCATTGACAAATGTCGAAGGCTATTCGGCATCTGAGAGCGCAGTCAACCTGGGCGACGCTGGTGTCATCGTCTCGGGTGGCCGCGGCGTTTCGAACAATCCATCGCTGCAGGCGCCAGTTGGCATGGACGACAAGCAAGCCGAACTGTGGCGTGCTCAGCAAGGGTTCGCTCTCGTGACCGAATTGGCACAAGTGCTTGGCGGCGCAGTTGGTGCTTCGCGCGCGGCCGTGGATGCAGGCTACATCCCCTACTCACACCAGGTGGGGCAAACTGGGAAAGTCGTAACGCCTGACCTGTATATTGCCTGTGGTATATCCGGCGCGATCCAGCATCTGGTTGGAATGCGGAATGCCAAGGTGATCGTGGCGATCAACAAGGATGCCGATGCGCCGATCTTCAAGCAGGCGCGTTATGGCGTAGTCGGTGATCTATTCCAAATTTTGCCTGCCTTGACGGAAGCGTTCAAGAAGAAAGTAGGAAGATAATTTGGTTAAACGCCGTAGGGTACGGC
>CALMZT010000061.1 GCA_937870805.1 uncultured Chloroflexota bacterium | reverse complement strand
TGCATGTCAACAAACCAATGATGACCAGCATAAATGAGTGATACCTGCGGTTTTCAACAGCGATAGTAATATGTCCATCGGTAGAGATTCATGGATATTGTACGTTGACAAAATTTTTAGACTAAACTAAAATAATTATTATTAAACGCAAACGTACTTTTAGGGAAGGTCAAAATGAATCAGCGATTGAGTCAGCTTTTCTCCCGGCGCGGCTTTCTCGGTCTGGGCTTGGGCAGCGCCGCCGGAATGGTCGGCGCGGGGATGCTCAACACGATGGGGCAAGCCCAACAGGAGCCGACCCCCATGCCGCCGATGGAGGGCATGGATCCCAGCAACCACAATAACCTGATGTCGGAAATGCTCGTCGGCGAAGTCAATCACGTCGCCAACGGCTTCGACCCTATGCAAATGCTGGTCGATTGGGATTACGGCACGATCACGGGCGCAACCGAAGACGGTAGACTGATACGTGAGTACAACGTCAGCGCGGGCGATATTGACATCGAGATCGCGCCCGGTATTTTCTTTCCGGCATGGACGTATAACGGGCGTGTCCCTGGTCCCAGCATTCGGGCTACAGAGGGCGATCAACTGCGCATTAATTTCAGCAATTTCGGCAGCCATCCGCACACCATGCACTTTCATGGCTTTCACACAGCAGAGATGGATGGTGTGCCGGGTATCGGGCGCGGCGTCATCAATCCCGGTGAAGCCTTCACCTATGAGTTTGAAGCCGACCCCTTTGGCTCTCACCTGTATCACTGCCATGCCATGCCGTTGAAGCGCCACATTCACAAGGGGATGTACGGTGCGTTCGTCGTCGATCCGCGTGAAGGACGTGCGCCCGCGCGTGAATTCATGATGATGATGAATGCTTTCGACACCAACTTTGACGGCGGCAACGAAATCTACGCGGTAAACACCGTTGGGCACGAGTTTATGCGCCGCCCGATTCCGGTGAAAGTGGGCGAGACGGTGCGCGTGTATCTCACCAATATCGTCGAATTTGACCTGATTAACTCATTCCACCTTCACGGCAATTTCTTCAATTACTACGATACAGGGACGACGCTGGAGCCGACGCTGCGCACAGTGGATACCATCATGCAGGCGCAGGGACAGCGCGGGATTCTGGAATTCACGTTCCGTTGGACCGGTCAATACATGTTCCACGCGCACGTCAGCGAATTTGCCGAACTCGGCTGGATGGGGCTATTCAACGCCGTCAACGAGAACGACTACAGCGCGGCATTGGCGGAGGTCGGTTTAGACGCAGAATGGGATTATAAGGGCACACATGGCAGTGCCGTGAGCCAATCAGAGGTGACATCATGACCACACAGACGAACCCGAACACGACGACTTCTCAACCGAAGAACTATGGCGGTGCAGTATGGTTACTGGCAATCGTGCCCCTCATTTTGCTGGGCATTGTGCTGGCTTATATCGTCGCAACAGGTGGCGGCTTAACCGAACTGGCGGGACCTCCCGTCGAGCGGGTGTCCATCGAGCGCATCACGCTGCCGGAGCCGGGCATTATCCGCGTGCAGGTGGTAAACGATGGACCGCAGGCGGTCACTATTCCGCAGGTGCTGGTGGATGACGCTTACTTCTACTTCGAGGCTGAACCCTCTACAACGATCCCGCGCCTGGGACAGGCGACCTTCACGATTTATTACCCCTGGGTTGAAGAAGAAACACATGCTGTGGTCTTAATCACGTCATTGGGGATGACGTTTGCAGGCGAAATCCCGGCGGCGGTACAAACGCCGCAGCCATCGGCAGCGCTGTTTGCCCAGTTTGGTCTTGTCGGGCTGTACGTGGGCATTGTCCCGGTTTTCCTTGGCGTGCTGTGGTATCCGCTCATGCGGCGGTTAAGCAAGCAGGCGATGAATTTCATCCTGTCTCTGACCGTCGGCTTGCTAGTGTATCTGGCAATTGGTGCGTGGCTGGATGCCAACGAGTTCGCGCAAACACTGCCCGCCTTCTGGCAGGGTGTGCCGCTGGTGATTTTCATTGCCCTCGTCTCACTCGGCGCGCTGATCGCCGTCAGCAGTGTGAATCGTGGCAAGGAAAGCACGCCGCTGAGCATTTCCTATCGTATCGCGTTCGGCATTGGCTTACACAACCTGGGCGAAGGCCTGGCGATTGGCGCAGCGTTCGCGCTCGGTGAGGCGGCGTTGGGCACATTCCTCATTCTCGGTTTCACGCTCCATAACATCACGGAAGGGGTGGGCATTGCCGCGCCCGTTGTGCGTAAGAACCCTGGCTTGAAGCATTTTGCCCTGCTGATTTTAATCACTGGCGGACCGGCGATTCTGGGTACTTGGATAGGCGGCTTCGCGTTTAACCCTGTACTGGCGACGATCTTTCTGGCTGTGGGTGTCGGCGCAATCCTGCAAGTGGTGTGGGAAGTGGGTAAGCTGGTGGCACACGACACGGCACAGCTTGGGCAGCCGCTGATTAATTGGGTGAACCTGAGTGGGTTGGTGGTGGGTATTGCCCTGATGTACTTCACGGCATTCATGGTGAAGTTCTAAGTCATCAGTTGACAGTCATCAGAATGGGCAGGCTGACAAACGTCGGCGCTGCCCGTTTTTGCGTTTGCAGCTAATATTGATTGACAGGTGACCAGAGACATCACTAGTACATCTC
>CALMZT010000060.1 GCA_937870805.1 uncultured Chloroflexota bacterium | reverse complement strand
GAAGATGTCGGCGATCTCCATGATGCCGGCCTTGAGCGCCTGGACCTCGTCGCCGGTGCCCGGCACGATCGTCACGATCGAGACGTCGGCGGTGCGGACGATGTCGACCTCGTCCTGGCCGACGCCGACCGTCTCGATGATGACGATCTCGAAGCCGGCGGCGTCGAGCACGAGCGCGGCCTCGGCCGTCGCGCGGCTCAGGCCGCCCAGGTTGCCGCGCGTCGCCATGCTGCGGATGAACACGCCGGAATCGCCCGATAGATCACGCATCCGAATACGATCACCCATAATCGCCCCGCCCGTAAACGGACTGGTAGGATCAACCGCGACGATAGCGACGGTTTTCTCTTGCGCGCGATACGCCTTCGCCAGGGCATTGACGAGCGTGCTTTTGCCTGTTCCCGGCGCGCCCGTTACGCCGATGATGTGTGCGTGTCCCGTGTGTGGAAACAGCGCGGCAATCACGTTTTCCACACCCTCGCGCTGATTTTCAACGACGGTCAGTGTGCGTGCGATGGCGCGACGATTGCCGCTGAGAACGCCTTGAACCAGATCGTTCATTTGCCCCCTTTGGCGCGCAGTAGATCGTGGATGTGGGCAACGATGGTTTCAGTGCTTGTGCCCGGTCCAAAGATGCCTTGCACACCCATCTGCGCCAGCGTTGGCTTATCATCGTCAGGGATAATGCCGCCGATAATCAACGGAACATCGTCTAGCCCGTTAGCATTCATCACTTCACGGATGCGCGGTACCAGCGCCATGTGTGCGCCGCTGAGAATGCTCAAGCCGACGACATCGACATCTTCCTGCAAAGCCGCTTCGGCAATCATCTCCGGCGTTTGGCGCAGCCCCGTATAAATCACTTCCATCCCCGCATCACGCAGTGCGCGGGCGATGACTTTGGCACCACGATCATGTCCGTCGAGTCCGGGCTTGGCGATGAGTACACGAACAGCATGTGTTGACATAAACCGACCTTTTTAGCAAATATTCATAATTATTATAGCCTGTGTGCTCATCTAAACATAATCCTAACGTTCATGAAGATAGCCGCTTTGTAAACCCTGTGATACAATAAATTAACATTGCATATTCCAGAGTTTGTTATGACAACAGCATCAACTGTCACAAACACGCTTACAGTAGTGGCGCAGGCGCGTACCAACGCTCACAAACTTGGCTTAGGGATTACGCTGACCATCGCAGCGTTGAGTGTGTTTCTGCTGGTAGAGAATCTATGGCTGGCACTCAACTGGAGCAGCAGCCCCTTCTTCGGTGCCACTTACACGCCTACGATGGTCGTTGCCGCAGGTGAACCTTCCGGTGATGAAGACTGGACAGGCTTAGCGGCGGGTTTACAGCGCGGAGACCGTCTGCTAGGTGTGCGCTACTGCCCCACTGAAGGCGAGTGTGTCCAAACGGGCGCGTGTGTCCAAGGCGCGTGTGATGTCGCGGACTGGTCAGCAGACCCCAGTAATTACGGCGCAGCAAAGAATCTGCTGGAAACGTTCCTCAGCGTGCGTGCCGTAGGCGACCCTATCGAAGTCCTCTTTAGCCGTCCCGCGAATGCACCGATTGATAATCCAGGCGCAGTCTGCAATCCTGACCCGAACGCGGAAAATATGCTGCTGTGCTCAACACGTTATGCCTTGCAGCGCTTCCCTAACAGAGATTTCTTAGCCTTCTTCGTCGTGCCTTATGTCACTGCCCTCTTTGTTGTCATCATGGGCATGATTATCTTACGCCTGCGCTATAAACAACCCATCGCACTTCTGACGGTCTGCACCTTTATGCTGCTGGCAGTAGCCATCGCGGGCATCAATGACAATGGCTTCACCCATCGCTTTGCCGGGCTGTGGTTAATGGCAATCCCGCTGGCAGCGAGTGGGCTGGCGACGCTGGCAATGGTCTTCCCAACGCAAATGGTCATCCTCTATCAGCATCCGCGCGTGGTTTATGTGCCAGTTACAATCGGTGCGCTGCTGGCGGCAATTTTCGTTTATCTATATTACTTCCCAATTGATGCCTATAATGCCGGGCTGGCGGCACAAAGTGCTGCCTTGACCATGCTCCTCAGCATGGCGTTATTTGCTCACAGCGCCTATCGTCAGCGTCGCAGCGCGCCCACATCCATGATCCGCGATCAAAGCAACGCGATTTGGGTAGGCTTCGTCATGATGGTCGCGCCTGCTGCCTTGTGGGTTGCGACACGCGCTATCCAAGCCTTGCTCCCCGATACCTATCTGGAACTGCCCTTCGGCGTTGAAACCGCCATGCCCTTTGTCCTTGCGCCCATATTGAGCATTACCTATGCGGTGCTGCAATATCGCAAGCTGGACACCGATAAACTCATCAGTCAGGGTATTGCTTACGGTATCATGTTGGTCGCCCTCATTTTGGGCTTTTTCATGCTGGTGCTTGGCGTGAGTTTGCTCACCAACACCATCATGAATCCCACTGATCCGCTGCTGGTCGCGGTCATCATTTTTGTAGTGTCGGTGTTGTTCCTGCCTGTACGCAATTACTTGCAAAATCGCATCGACGAGATCTACTTCCGCACGCGCCGCAACTATCAGGAACAGCTTGAAACCTTTGGGCAAAAATTGACGCAGTTGGTCGATCTGCCGCGTATCAACAATGAGTTTCGCTCACTGG
>CALMZT010000059.1 GCA_937870805.1 uncultured Chloroflexota bacterium | reverse complement strand
CGGCGCGTGGCGTTGATGCGCTTTGTGGAACTGGCGCTGGCATCGCAGCGTGCGGATTTGATCGACGCTTATGCGCTGAACGGCATGGTGAAAGTCGCGCTGTCGCCGCTGCGTGACCAGTATTATCAAACCTTCCTGTGGGTGCTGCGCACGCTGCAACCCGACACTGAATTGATGGCGCTGGAACAACCCGCGCCGCGTGTGCTGCTGCAACTGATGCTGGCGTGCGCCATGTATCGCGAATTGGGACAGGAAGTGCCGCGCCATTCGCGTATCTTTTATCACGGCGGCGAGCGCATGGGCGATTATCTGGCGATGATTCAGCGCGTGTTCTCTGAGACGCCGCTGCCTGTTGACAGCATTCAGCCGATGCTCTCAGCGATTCAGGAGTCGGGGATTAAAGGTGTGCCGCTGATGATGGCGTACATCGGCATTCTGGAAAGCCACGATCACTCACCAGCGCTGGCAAAAGTGGCGGCAACGGCAACGGCAGCGTTAGACGCGAACCGTATGGCGCTGGAAGAAGTGATGCCGATCAATCCGGTGCTGTCGCTGCTGAAGTATCACAGTGAACGCAAAGATGTAGCGAATGCCGTGCGCGTGGCGGGTTTCGTACCAATCGTCGCGGCGCGGCAAGGTGGCTTAGCGGCGATCACCCGAATGTTCAAGATGATGCAGTGGGATGGACGCACACGGCTGGCGGCGCTGGACGAACTGCGGCGCTTCGTGCGCTATGCCGACGAGACTGAGGCACAGAAGGCAGTCGTGTACTTCGGCAAGGAATTAGGACCGAAAATTCAGGAATCCTTAGACGCGACCTTTTTCCTGCGCGGATTTATGGGCGACACCGATTTGCATCATTACGCCGAAGTGCTGCGGCGCGTGCGTTCGCTGCTGTTTACGCTGGCACAGGCGTATGACGATGCCAGGATCATGCCCTCCACGGGCGCAGTACAGAACGATCTTGACAGCCTGCAAGGTGGGTTATCGAACCAGGACCGGATACAAATCGCGTCGTACTGCATTCTGGTGGGCGAAGTGATTGCCATTTTAGGGCAGTACCATAAAGACCAGAGAGGCGCGCGTGAGCCGAACGCTATCCTGCAAATTCTCGCGGGGAAAGCCGAACCCAAAAGCGCGCTGGATGTCTTTCGTCTGATCGGCGGTTACTTGACAAAGGGACTGCGGATCAGCGCGCCGTTCACGAAGTCGCCGCATCAACATCCGCTGGGCGAACGTTCGGCGCAGCTGGTGCTCGATGATCTGCAATTGGCGAACAGTTTACTGCGCAGCGCGATCCGTGCCGTCCCGCCGAAACGCGGAATCCCGGTGAGCGTGGGGGCGCTGCACACGGAAATTGAAAGCCTGTGGAGTGCGATCTCGATACACGATCAACGGGCATTGGCGCAAGAACTCGCGGGTGATTTGCAGCAGATTGCCGATCTGGTGACGATCATCGCGGACAAGGGCGGGCGTGAGGCGCTGCAAGAGAACAGCGGCTTGGGCAAGGCGTTGGACAGCGGCAGGCAGCGTCCCAAAAATGCGCTGGAATTCCTGCGTTATACGCATGGATACTTTAAGTCGAAAGCGAAATAACGGTCAGCTAAAGAGTACGGAGAACGTGATTGTAGGGGCGCACCTGCGTGTGCGCCCGATGATGGGCAGACACATTGGTCTGCCCCTACAATTCCCCATACGCTGTATTCAATAACTGACGTTACGCATCGTGAACCTGTGAACAAGGGGTTTAAACCCCTTGTTCGAGCTGAATCTGCGTAACATCAGTCAATAATTAAAGCATAATCCCCTTGTTCAAAGCGCATATTGTACTACTTGTACCCATGAGCGAAATACAAAACTGCGAACCGCAAAGGCGCAGAGGACGCAAAGAGAAAATGAAAAGGGCGACGGCTGCACCTGGCAGGTCGCCCTTTCGTTTGACGTGATATTTAGCCGATCTGTACGCTGCTCGGACGTGCTGTGAGCGCAACCGTAAGGTCCATCAACTGCCCGTTGCGCAGCACCGTGAGCGTAATCTGCTGCCCTGGCTGCGTGTTATTCGCCAGATAGGCAATCATTTGCCCCATACCTGTGATGGGTGTGCCATCGACAGCCGTGATGATGTCGGCGCTCTGGATGCGCTGCGGCGCGTTACCGCTGTGTGTGCTGCTTTCGATGACTGCATTCTGCAAACCCGCATTCTCAGCGGGACCATTGTTTACAACCTGACTGACGACAACGCCGCGCTGGTCATTCGCCAGACCCAGCGCTTCGATGATCTGCAAGTTCACATCACCGCCCTGAATTCCGAGGTAGCTGTACTCGACAACGCCATTGTCGATGAGCGCGGCGGCGACACGCTGCACCAGATTGCCAGGAATGGCGAAACCAATGCCCGAATTGCTGCCCGACTGGCTTTCAATTTGCGCATTGACGCCGATGACCTGTCCTTGCAGGTTGAGCAGCGGACCGCCGCTGTTGCCGGGGTTAATCGAAGCGTCGGTCTGGATCACGCCGCCAATCGAGAAATCGGTCAAGCCGGGGATGGTGCGTTCCAGTGCGCTGATGATGCCCGTCGTGAGAGTCCAGCGTTCACCGAAGGGGCTGCCGATTGCCAACGCTGTTTGTCCAATATCCAGCGCATCCGAGTCGCCAAGGGTGACGGGATACAG
>CALMZT010000058.1 GCA_937870805.1 uncultured Chloroflexota bacterium | reverse complement strand
GAAAAGCCCATGCCTTTCCATGCTCCTATCCCTACTTAAAAACCAACGACCTGTCCACAGAATACACGTATCCCACAAGCATTTACAGTGCTTGGCATTTCAATTGTGTCTCAATACGCGCCTATGTTCCCCTCTCAATGTGCCTGGGCTCCCCTTTCCACGCGCCTTCTAAAAATGAGTAAGCGAAGCGGCGGGGACAAAGGGGATGCGGTTATACAGGTGCTTACATTACACCTCGCATTAAAGTGTCAATTGAAACTCAAATACATCCGTTTTTCTGCTATGCTCTCCTCTAGAGAAAGGAGTCTCCATGTTATATAGCAAGCGAATGTCGAACTATGATCTGCAAAAACCCATCTCCATTAATGGTTCAGTAAATTTCCTGTTCCTTCACTGCTATTCCGACTTACATTTAACTTTGAAGTTGGTTTTCGGTATGAATTTTCGTCGCTTCCTGCCCATCTCCCACTCTAAGCAAAACACCAAAGCAAACGTTACTCTGATAAATGTGTTTTTGCAGGCTAAAATTTGAGTCACATTTTCACTAAGCGCTTCGATCTACGGCTTCTGCCACCCTTTGAATCTGCTTCATCATCACCTCGAACTGCTTAGGATTCAAGCTCTGGCGTCCATCTGACAACGCTTGCGCCGGATTCTGATGCACTTCCACGATCACCCCATCTGCGCCAGCCGCCACTCCCGCGCGCGACACCGATGTGACGTACTCCGACAGCCCCGTGCCATGACTGGGGTCAGCGATCACGGGCAGGTGCGTCAGGTTCTTCAACACCGGGATTGCGTTCAGGTCGAACGTGTTACGAGTCGCCTTCTCGTAGGTACGGATGCCGCGTTCGCACAGCATGACGCGCGTGTTGCCATGCGACAGGATGTACTCCGCCGACATCAGCAGTTCCTCAATCGTACCGGAGATGCCGCGCTTCAGCAGCACCGGATGCTGGCTCTCCCCGACAGCGTTGAGCAGCGCGTAGTTCTGCGTATTGCGCGCGCCGATTTGCAGCACGTCGGCGTACTGCGCCACCATCGGCACGAGTCCCGGTTCCATCACTTCGGTCACGATGGGCAGTCCAGTGCGTTCGCGTGCTTCCGCCAGCCATTGCAACCCCTTTTCGCCATGTCCCTGGAAGCTGTACGGCGATGTGCGCGGCTTGAATGCCCCACCGCGTAATGCCGTCGCGCCAGCTTCTTTCACCATACACGCGATTTCGATGATTGACTCACGGCTTTCCACCGAACACGGTCCAGCAATCACCAGCACTTTTTTACTGCCCAGGTGCGAACCATTCAGCGGCACAAGCGTATCCATTGGATGGAACGCGCGGCTGGCGAGCTTATACGGCGCAGACACGCGCACAACCTTTTCGACCCCCGCCATCGCGCTGTAGTTTTCCTCGCGCAGCGGCGTTGGACTTTCGCCAACCACGCCGATGATCGTCTGGTGTTCGCCTTCGGACAGATGCGCTTTGTAGCCATCCGACTCGATACGCGAGATCACATCGGCAATCTCTTTCGCCAGCGCATGAACTTTCATAATCACAATCATGGTTTATCCCTTTCCGTTGAGAACGATTTTATTGTTTGGGTAAAGATCGGGGCGCAGGCGTTCCGCACCATGCATGTAAACGTGCTGGATGTCGTCTAAGCCTTTGCTTGTGTTCCAGTGAATCAGGATGCGGATACAGCGCTTCAAGCCATCCTGCACATCGGCTTCCTGCGCGCCGAGCAGCGCTGTACGCTGCCAGCCCACCTGCCGCGCCGCCGCCGCCGGGTACACAGCGTTGAGATCGGGCGAAGTCGTGAAGATTACGCTGGCGACATATTCTTCCTCAATGCCGTTGATGTCGATCATCTTTTGCAGCAGTTCTTTCGTCGCATTTGTGATCGCCTCAGCCGTATTCTCCTTGACTGTCGTTGCCCCACGTACACCGCGAAACATCATTGTCATCTGACCTCC
>CALMZT010000057.1 GCA_937870805.1 uncultured Chloroflexota bacterium | reverse complement strand
GGCTGTAAAGTAGCCCGGTGTTTGCGCTTCAAGTTCTTCTATGATGCGCGACGTCACAATGCGCACCGCAGCAAACGAAAAGCCGCGCCGCTGTAAAAACGCGCCGAGCTTACGCTTAAACTCCCGTTGATCTTGTGTACGTATGCGGCGGATCTGTGTGAGCGCTGCCCGATAAGCGGCATCATCGGCATCCAAGTCAGACAGCACTTCTTCGATAATGTCCCGCGCGACGCCTTTCTGTTGTAATTCCTGACGCAGCGCTGCGGGACTTAGGGGTTTGAACGTTTCACGGTTTTCAATCCAGTAACGGGCAAAAGACACGTCATCGACATAGCCCATCCTGCTGAGGCGATCCAGTGCTGCGTCGATGACTGGTTTGGGAATGTCTTTTTCGGCAAGATTGCGGCGTACCTCTTGCGTGCTGCGAGGGCGATAGCTGATGAAATGCACTGCACGGTCAACTGCTTGCACTATTGTGTCTTCATCGCGCAGAAGCGTGATTTCAGCTTCGGTGAGCACCTGCCCGTTATGCAGCCGAGCAGCTTCAATGAGACTCAATGCAAACACAAATTCGCCGTCAAGATACACATTGACACGCTCTTTATTGCGCTTCTGCACTTCGAGCGCCGTGATTTTGCCCACATCTCCCCCGTAACAAAAAAGCCGTGTTCGTCCACGACGATACCACGGCTAGACTGTCAGCTTGGGGTAGATCAATTGAGATGTACCGCACACAGATGTAGGACTGTGCCCATTTAAGCAGCAAGAAACGTCCATATGAAAGGGGACGCTTTGCCATGAATCCGTTTGAAAATCACCCGTTGAACGAAACGGATGCTAACTCGTTCTCCATCATTGCCGCTTACACTGCTTTACCTACTGAATAACGCAACGCCAATTTTTCGGCACAACGATCAATTTTGCTATCCGTCCATATGGGGACGGGTTGTCTCTACTCACCAGTCGCTTTACAACAGGACTGCTATGGTATCGTCACAGGCAGATAAGTTGCCTGATGTTTAGAATTACACAAAGATACAATCATTTGTAAAATTACCATAACACAAAAGCGCTTGAATGTCTAATATCTTATAAAGTTAATCTACATCGTAAGCAATTTCGTAGGTGATTTCGCTCTTATGCTACAATTATTACACTCGCAAGATTTGAGGCAACTGCATGACGACAAACAACCGGCGCGTACTCGTCACCGGCGGTGGTACATTTTTGGGCGACAATATCGCAGCAGCACTGCTGGCAGAAGGTGCTGAAGTCACACTGCTGGTACGTCCCGGCGCAGAAGACAAGATTGGTTCGTTGGCGCAGCGTGTTCGTTGGTCGACGGCTGATGTATGGAATCCCGCGAGTTTGCGTGGGCGGGCGCGCGGACATGCCAGCGTGATTCATACTGTCGGCAGCCTCACCGAAGATACGACACAGGGGTTAAACCATCACTATCTTAATTTCGTTTCGGCGCGTAATGTTGCCAATATGTGCGTCAGTGACGGCGTACCGCATATGGTGTTTATCAGTGGCGTCGCCGCGCCCTGGGCAAGCCGTGCTTATGTGCGCGCGAAACGTGATGCCGAAACTTATATCGGGCGTGTGGGATTGCAAGCCAGCATCATTCGTGCGCCGTTAGCCTATGTGCGGGGTCGTTCACGTCCGTTATTTTTCCAGTTGATGACGCTTTTAGGCAGTATTCCGCCGATTTCATGGTTTGGCTTTGGACGCATTGCACCGATGCCTGTCGATATGTTAGCGCGCGGCGTGGCACGCATCACACTGGAACGAAAGCGCAATAAAATCATTTATTACGCCTCAGATCTGCGCAAACGCAATACACGGCAAGAAGTACGCCGTCCAGGAGCGATGCTGGTGCAGAAAACATCCTCACGCGAACGTATTCCGATTGAA
>CALMZT010000056.1 GCA_937870805.1 uncultured Chloroflexota bacterium | reverse complement strand
ATGCTTGCCAAAGGCGCACCGCCGACAGTGGCAATGAAACACGAGTGCGTCCAAAGGGAAGGCAGTCTACTTTTCAGGAAAGGAAACTCTTGCCTGAGCATCCGAGAGCTACGCCCCTTCATCAATCCCACCAATCGCTTGATACCAAAAGTGGGATCACACAATACCAGAACATGCACATGGTCGGACATCGTTTCAAGTCCGATGATCTCAGCGTCGTGTTCCTGGCAAACTTGCTGCAAGATTTCTTTCAATCGAACCTCAACAGGCTCACTGAGTACCTTGCGGCGATATTTTGTACACCACACCACGTGGTACTTGCAGGAATACACCAGATGCTTACTTGATTTCGTGTCGCGTATATTTGTCATTCAAGTATTATACACGAACACCGTATCTAATATAAGTGCGCCTTATATCTCAGCCCTAAAGGGCGGGGTTTTACGGCGCTTTTCGATAATGTCTACTATACTACACCTTTAAGAGAAAAGTCTGTGAAGCAAATTGCAGTACAGCAGGCGCCGCGAGAAGAGGCTCATGAGAACGGATCACGATAAAACTAAGTCAGAACTCTTGATGGAAATTGCTGCTTTACGCCATCAACTCTTGGCGTCACGCGCGGCAGATGTTCAGGCGCTGCGCGATAATGAACAGCGGTTGCAAATGGCTTTACACGCGGCAAACGCGGCGACGTGGAGTGTTGACCTTAGAACAAACTATACCTATTGGTCAGATGAATTCTATCGCCTCGTAGGGCTTGATCCCGCGCGACACCCGGCGACGCAGGAGTTATGGGCGAGCCTGCTGCATCCCGATAATCGGAACCTTGTCCTGCCTGAAGTCTATGAACTGCTCAATGAAAATCGCGGCTTCGATGTAGAACTACGGATCATTCGCCCCGATGGCAGTATCCGCTGGCTGCAAGACATTGGTCAGATAGAGTATGACGACAAGGGCAACCCACAGCGCGCCATTGGTATCATCCTTGACATTACCGAACGCAAGCGAAGCGAAGAAAACTTATACCGGCTCAACCGCGCTTATCGCATGTTGAGCTACTGCAATCAGGCGATTATCTGGGCAGAAAACGAACAAACTCTACTGGAAACGGCGTGCCACGTCATCGTTGATTATGGACAGTATCGCGTCGCCTGTATTGCCGTTCGTGAAAATACGTCGGAACGAACGCTGCGCCCGATTGCCGCTGCCGGGAACAAGGCAGACAAAATGGAGGGCGCGCCCGTGATTTGGGACGACATTCCGCCGCAGGGTACGCCCGTTTCGCCTTACCTCGTGCGCGATCTACGCCAGGACACCAGCCGCGATTGGGATCAACGCGCCATTAAGCAGGGATGCACGACGCTGATCGCGCTGCCGCTGGTGGTCGCTGGCAAGGTGTTCGCGGTGCTGCAAGTTTGCACGGGCGATGAGCAGGGCTTCACACAAGAGGAAATTGACACGCTGGTCGAAGTGGCGAACAACCTGAATTACGCGATCACGGCGCTGCACACACGCGCTGACCGTGAACGCGCTGAACAGGGCGAACGCGAACTGCGTCGGCGTGCCGAAGCCTTCACGAATATTACGCTGGCTTTGGCGTCGCACATCAGTCTTGACGAACTCCTGGACGAAATCCTTGAACAAGCGCAGCATCTCGTGCCCTACAAGTCTGGCAATATTTCGTTGATTGACGGCGATAATTTATGGATTAAACACTGGCGCGGCTACCCTGACGATGAACTCATCAGGTCGCTGCGACAAACGTTGAGTATGCTGCCATTGAACCAAGAGGTGGTTTCTACGCGGAAGCCCATGGTTCTGAGCGATACACACAGGGAACCCCGCTGGCGGATAATGCCGGGGCTGGAATGGATTCGTTCGTATATCGGTGTGCCTATTGTCGTGCAAGGTAACGTACTGGGGATGGTGCGTCTCGACAGTGATGTCGTGGGTCAGTTCAGCGAACAGGATATTGAACGCCTGAGTCCGCTGGTGAGCGCAGCGGGAATTGCGCTGGAAAACGCCAACCTGTACGAACAGGCACAGCAGGAAATCGCCGCGCGCAGAGAGGTACAGGATTCGCTGCAAAAGCTGAACTATGAACTGGAACAGCGCGTGCGGCTGCGAACGCAGGAATATCTGCATTCCAAACAGCGCATGGAAACCATTCTGGACAGCAGCAGCGACGGCATTTTGTTTGCTTACCCCGATACAGGTATCCAGCAGACGAACCGCGCTTTCAATACCCTGTTTAACTGTCAGGACGATGACTATTTCGATCAGCCGATGACCGCGCTGGTACGCCCCGAAGATCGGCTGCTGCTGGCGGCGTTGCTGGAAGCGGTGCTGGAAGACGGCGTAACACGGCGTCTGGAAATCGTCATGGTGCGCAAAGACGGCACGACGTTCGACGGCGAGGTCGGCATCGCCTACATGAAATGGTCGAACGTCGAAGAAGGGGTCGTGTGCAGCCTGCGTGATATTTCGCTGCGCAAACAGTTTGAAGCGGCGCTGCGCAGTTCGGAAGCGCAGATGCGCGCCATCCTCAACGGGACATTTACCTACATTGGTTTGCTGAAACCTGATGGGACAGTGATCCTTGGCAACAAAGCAGCGTTAGAAGCTATCGGTATCAACGATGCGGAACAGATTATCGGAATGCCTTTCTGGGAGCTTTCTGTCTGGAATGATGAAGCTGGACGCCAACAGTTAATCGACAGCATCCGGCGCGCGGGACAGGGTGAATTCATGCGCTACGAAACCGAGATCGTAACGGTCAATGGCGTTGTCACAATGGACTTCTCAATCAGTCCCATCAAAGACGAGAAGGGGCAGGTGATTCTGCTGGTGCCAGAAGGACGTGACATCAGCGAGAAGAAACGCGCTGAAGATACGCTGCGCAGAACGACGGACCAATTGCAGTCAATCCTTGATAACTCAACAGCGATGATCTACATCACCGACCTGCAAGAGCGCTCGATGATGATGAACCGCCAAAGCCGAATGGTCTTTAACCTGACACCTGAAGAGGTTGTTGGCAGACGCATGACGGGCATGCTCCCTGAAGAAACCTTAGCGCAGCTTTTTGCCAATAACCGTCAGGTGGTCGAAAGCCGCACCACAATGGAATTCGAGGAAGTGACGCCGCACGCCGATGGGCTGCACACCTATCTCTCGATCAAATCTCCCTTGTTCGATGAGCACGGTAACGTCTATGCCATCTGCGGCATTTCGACAGACATCACCGAGCGCAAGAAAACCGAAGAACAACTGCGCTATCACGCCGAACTGCTCGATAAAGTGTCTGATGCCGTCATTTCGACTGATTCGAGGTTCATCGTTCGCTCGTGGAACCGGGCTGCTGAAGTAATCTATGGCTGGAGTGCGGAAGAGGCAATTGGCAGGCGACTTAACGACTTGCTCGATACACAATACGTACTGGAGAGTCAAACGACTGAAAATGTAAAGAGCAAGTTCCTGGAGGAAGGTTATTGGTCAGGGGAAGTGACGCAACTGCGCAAAGATGGCACACGGGTTCATATCCTCTCGTCGGTTGCCCTGCTTAAAGACGAAAATGGCGTTCCGCTGGGCAACGTCGGCGTGAACCACGACATTACCGAACGCAAGCAGGCGGAAGAAGCCATCAAACGCTCGGAAGCGGATTTGCGCTCGGTATTCGAGAGTGCGCCATTAGGACTCGTCCTGCTGGATAGAGACTTAAAAATTCGCGCCGTCAATACTGTTGCGCAGCGTATGAGGAAATCTATTGCTGGTGATAAACTTGTCATTGGCAAGGATGCTCCAGCATATTTTAGTGCTCAAGGCATGGATAGTAACCTGCAAATGTTGCAGCAAGCGCTGGCTGGTAAAACCCAGGACATTGAAATCTCTTTTGTTGTAGGACAAACCCACTATTACTTTCACAACATCTTTAACCCGGTTATCACTGCCGACGGCGAGGTCATCGGCATCTGTATGACGGGCGAAGACATCACCGAACGCAAACAGGTAGAAGAAGCCATCAAACGCTCGGAAGCGGATTTGCGCTCGGTATTCGAGAGTGCGCCGTTAGGACTCGTCCTACTGGATAGAGATTTAAAAATCCGCGCCGTCAATAGCGTTACTCAACGCATGAGACAGTCTATTGGCAGAGAAGAAATGGTCGTTGGCGAGAAGGCTGCTCGATATATCCTGCCTGAGGTTTTGGATGCAAACCTACAGGTTATGCAGGAGGCATTAGCCGGTGAAGCAAAAGCCGCCGAGACAGCCTATGTCGTGGGACAGGACTACCACTATTTTCACAATACCTATAACCCCGTCATCACCGGGGATGGCGAAATTATTGGTATCTGTGTCACTGGCGAAGACATTAGCGAACGCAAACGGGCAGAAGAAGCCATCAAGCGCTCAGAAGCGGATTTACGCTCTGTGTTCGACAGCACACCTTTAGCGCTGATCTTGTTGGATACGGATCTCAACGTGCGCGCTGCCAATACCGTTGCGCAGCGTATGACGCGCGAAGTCACCAACGAAGATATGATGATTGGCGAATCCGTCCTGCACTATGTACCTCCCGGCAGCGAACAGGGTTACAGAGCCATCCTCGAACGGTCTTTAGCGGGTGAAATGCAAAACCTGGAGATTTCTTATGAGGAAGCTCATGGCTCCTACTTTTTTCACATGACCTACAACCCGGTCACGACAGGCGATGGCACCGTGATCGGCATCTGTGTCACCAGTGAAGATATCACCGAACGCAAACGCTCGGAAATCAGGCTGCGGGAGGCGCTGGAACGGCAGAAAGAATTGAGCGAACTGAAGTCGCGCTTTGTGTCGATGGCGTCACACGAGTTCCGCACGCCGCTAGCGACCATGCAGGCTGCGAGCGATGCGCTTAAGGCTTATCTGCATAAGATGACGCCCGAACAGGTTGAACACCGCCTCAACAAAATTCAGAACCAGATCAAGCATATGACGCAGCTTCTCACTGATGTACTGACACTGGAACAAATCCAGTTAGGCAAGCTCCAGTATCAGCCTGTCGATTTTGATCTGATTGCTTTCTGCCGTGAAACCATCGACGAACTGCAAAGTGATCGCCAGCATCGCGTTGTCTTCGACACTGCGCTGGACAGGCTGTCTCTCTTTGCTGATGAGAAACTGATACGGCAGGTGCTGGTCAACATTCTCACGAACGCGCTGAAATATTCCCCCCCAGAGCAGCCTGTCGAGTTAGGCTTACATATCGAGGGAAAAAACGCGGTGCTGACCATCCGTGATTATGGGATTGGCATCCCGGAAAAAGATCAAGAGCACCTCTTTGAGCCATTCTACCGCGCCACCAACGTCGGCACGACTTCAGGTTCAGGACTTGGTTTAGTGATTGCAAAACAAGCCGTCGATCTGCATCACGGCTCCATGACATTCGTTAGCGAAAGTGGTGTGGGGACAACTTTCACAGTCATGATCCCACAGGCTGCGGAGATAAAATGACAAAAATTCTAATCATTGACGACGAATCGGTACTGGTAGAAGAACTGGGCGAGAATCTGGCATACGAAGGCTTTGAAGTGCTGGCGTCGTCGGACAGCTTAAAAGGGGTACAGCTTGCGCAGCAGTATGTGCCCGATTTGATTCTTTGTGACATTATGATGCCGCGACTCGACGGTTATGGTGTGCTTCTTGAAGTGCGTTCGCATCCGATGACAGTGAAGATCCCGTTTATCTTCCTAACGGCGAAAGTCGCGCGTGAAGACTGGCGCAAAGGGATGCAGATGGGTGCCGATGATTATGTGACGAAACCCTTCCAGCACACTGACCTGGTGTCAGCGATCAACGCACAGCTTAAGAAACGGGTGCTGCGCAAACAGGCGTACTTAGATCACATAAACACCCTGCAAGAGGCGCTGGCAAAGGAACAGGAACTACGGTTGTTAAAATCGCGCTTCGTGTCAATGGCGTCGCACGAATTCCGCAACCCCCTGACGACGATTGCGTCTTCTAACAGTTTGCTGCGGGACTACGGAGATCGCATGTCGTCCGAACGGCGGCGCACGCATATGGATCGCATTGAAGGCGCTGTGTACCAGATGCTGTATATGCTGGACGATATGCTGCTCATTGGCAAGATCGAAACGAATACGCTGAACCTTAATAAAACCGAGTTCAGCCTTGCCGAACTGTGCAGCGTCATTGTCGAGGAAACGCGGCAGATCCGCGATGGCAGCCACAACATTGTGTTTGAGTGTTTTTACGACAGCATGGTGTACGCCGACCAAAAGCTGCTGCGTTACATCCTCGTGAACCTGCTGACGAACGCCGTGAAGTATTCTCCCGAAGGTGGCGATGTGGTGCTGCGCCTTTCCCGCAGCGGTGAACAAATCATCCTGCAAGTGGAAGATCACGGCATTGGCATTCCCGAAGCCGAACAAGCGACGATCTTTGATGCCTTTCAACGTGCGTCGAATGTTGGCGCAATTCAAGGGACTGGATTAGGATTAGCAATAGTGAAACAAGCAGTAGAATTACACAAAGGCATTATTGCCTTCGTCAGCCGTGTCGATGCAGGTACGCTGTTCACGGTCACACTTCCGATCTGTTCTAAGGGAAAGCGAAACCATGACTAAGATACTGGTGATTGAAGACGAACGATTTCTGCTTGAAGAAATCTTAGATTTACTCAGCTTTGGCGATTTTGAAGCGATTGGCGCGGAAAACGGCGTGGCGGGTGTGACGCTGGCGCATCAACAGCTTCCCGATCTGGTGATCTGCGATATTATGATGCCCGAAATGGATGGCTATCAGGTACTGCACGAACTGCGCAGCAATCCACTTACGGAAACCATTCCATTTATCTTCTTGACCGCCCGCGCCGATAAGACCGACATGCGCCGGGGTATGGAACTGGGCGCAGATGATTATCTGACGAAGCCGTTTACGCATAACGAATTGTTTAATGCCATTAACGCGCGTCTCGAAAAACAAGCCGCCGTGCGCCGCTTTTCGGAAAAGGCGATGGACGACCTGCGGCAAACGCTGCTGCTGACGCTGCCGCATGAACTGCGCACGCCGCTGGTGGGCATCATGGGCTATGGCGAATTCTTAGCGACGGAAGCAGCATCATTCTCGCCTGAAGATGTGTCACGGATGGCGCGCTCAATTGTCAACTCAGCGCAGCGCCTGCATCACCTCATCGAAAACTATCTGGTTTACGCACAGATTGAAATCATCGTCAGCGATTCCGCGCGTATCCAGCATGTGCGTGAAACGGGCATCACGCGCACGTCAGATCAGGTCATCATTGTAGAGTCAACACATGTGGCGCAGCGCTATGATCGTGTGAACGATTTACAGTTGGAAGTTGAAAACGCGCCCATCTGTATCAGTGAAGATTACTTCCGTAAAGTCGTTGGCGAATTGGTGGATAACGCCTTTAAGTTTTCCAAGCCCGGAACTCCTGTAAAAGTGACAGCCGTCGCAGGACGTGATACCTTTATCGTTTCAGTTGGTGATTATGGGCGCGGCATGACACAGGAACAGCTTAGCCAGATTGGCGCGTATATGCAGTTCGAGCGCAGAATGTACGAGCAGCAGGGTTCGGGCTTAGGACTCATCATCGCCAAGCGGCTGACAGAACTGTATAACGGCAAGTTCCAGATGGAAAGCGTCCCCCAGCACGGCACATCGGCAAAAGTAATCTTTAACATTGCGTTGCCCGCCGGTGAGTCTTCCCAATTCTCGACGGATGGTAACGAAGGAGTGAGGAATTCATGACACGCATCCTCGTCATTGAAGACGAAGCGCCTTTGCGCGAAGAGATCAGCGATATTCTCATGTTTGAAGGCTTTGATGTCCTCACCGCTGAAAACGGCAAAGTTGGCTTAGATATGGCGCGGAAAAACGCCGTCGATATGATTGTGTGCGACATCACAATGCCGGAGATGGATGGCTATCAGGTGCTGCTGCGGCTGCGTGAAGATACCAAAGCAGCGTTGATTCCCTTTCTGTTCCTCACCGCGCGCGCCGATAAATCCTTCATGCGGCACGGCATGGAGTTGGGCGCAGACGACTACGTGACGAAGCCCTTCACACACGGCGAACTGCTCTCCGCGATTCGCTCTCGCTTGAATCGTCACGCAGGTATTGCCGAGGCGCATCAAAAGGATCTGGAAGAGGTCAAATCACAGCTTACGCGCATGGTGACACACGAACTGCGCACGCCGCTGATTTCTATCCGTATGGTGCGTGATGTCATTGACCGCCAGATCGACCATCTCAATCCGGCGGAAATCAAGGAACTGATGGGGACGCTGCGTTTAGGCACGGAACGGCTCAATCACCTCGTCGAGCAAATGGTGTATCTCACGCAGATTGAAACGGGCAGCCTGAGTGTCCAGGCGATCAACGAAAACGGGCAAAAGCTGGAAGTGTGGCAGGTGTTGGTGGGCGCAATCGATCTGGCGCGGCGCTATGCCTATCGTAACCCTGTGCTGCAAATCGACTTTGACGAACGCGAACGTGGATCGCTGGTCATCGGGCATATTGGCTCACTGAAACATGCCTTCGCCGAAATCATCGCCAATGCGCTGGATTTCTCCCAGTCCGACAGCGCTGTGCAGATTACGCAGTGGCAGACACAGGGCAACATCTGGGTGAGCATTGTCGATCAGGGGCGCGGTCTCAGCGAGGAAGCGCAGCAGCAGACGGGCAGAGCCTTCCAACAGATTGACCGCGCCACGCAGGAGCAGCAGGGCATGGGGTTGGGTTTGTTCGTCGCGCGCAGCATTATTGAGGCGCATGGCGGCGTGATGAACCTGTCGTCTGCGCCGGGCAAGGGCACACGAGTGAATATCGGGCTACCGCTACTCCCGCCAGAGACTGAAGAATAGGTACACAGCGGCGTTTTGTTTCCTTGCGCCGACACGGATTTTCTTGCGCCGATGCAAGCATTGCAGTTATCAGTTGACAGTTATCAGTAAAAATCGAGTTTTAAGATTCGATTTTGTTAAAATATCCTGTCGTGAACCTGCACTAGAACCTACCCATTTAACCTCAATTCGGGATAAGGCTTTTTAGTTCGCGATTTATGCCTCAGGGCACAGCCGCTTCGCTTACGTGTTGTGCCCCTACAAGTACGCAGTATCGATTTTGGCTCTTGGGTACAAGTAGTGCTTTTTCGCCTTGAACAAGGGGATTAATCCCCTTGTTTGGACTCGATTTACCCATGAGCCTCGATTTTACATCGCTTAACCCGAACTCGCGTTAAATTTGGAGTGCATTATTGCTCTGCGATGACTGGATTCGACAGGGTGCCTAAGCCTTCAATGGTCACATTCACCACATCACCCGCTTGCAACCAGCGCTGCGGCTTGCGCGCCATGCCCACACCCGGCGGCGTGCCTGTCGAGACGACATCGCCCACTTCCAGCGTCATCACTTCGCTGAGCGAGGCGATCAACTGTGGGATTGAGAAAATCAGGTTTGAGGTGTTCGAGTCTTGCAGCACCTCGCCGCCAATGTTCAGGCTGATGCGCAGGTTGTGCGGGTCAGCGATCTCGTCAGCCGTCGTCAGCGTCGGACCCATCGGGCAGAAGGTGTCGAACGTCTTGCCCATCGTCCATTGACTCGTGCGTGCCTGATAGTCGCGCGCGCTCACGTCGTTGATCGCTAGATAACCACCTACGTAAGCCATTGCTTCGCTTTCGGGGATATAACGTCCGCGCTTCCCAATGACAAAACCAAGCTCCGCCTCATAGTCCACCTGCTGTGTAACGCGCGGGAGCACAATATTGTCACCATGCGCAATCACGGCGTTCGCATACTTGGCAAACACAACGGGGAACTGCGGAATCGGCAGCCCTGATTCAGCGGCGTGGTCGCTGTAGTTCAAGCCGATGCAGATGATTTTGCCCGGACGTGAGATAGGGGAGAGCAAGGTTACTGCTGATAAGGAGATTGTCGTCGCAGCGCTGGCAACAGCCTGGCGGGCGGTATCGAACGCTTCTGCGCCCGCGCTAAGGAATGTGGTGATCTCATTGGGCAAGCTGGCGTCCGCCTGCTGCAAGTCGATGATTTGATCTTCACCGCGCAGCACCCCCAAACGCGCTGGACCCTTATCCTGAAATGTGATGAGTTTCATGAAAAATATCCCTCTGTGATGCCGCGCACGACGGCGAATAATGACGAATTGTGCGTGCCGATTATAGCGTGGGATGAGCTATCGTGCTGTTGTGGATGGTTCGGAATGGTTTGTGAGCGAGGGAGTTTCATTGAAATGGCTGCGTGGTTGATTACCTGTGGCTAAAAGATATCCCTCCAGACACTAATGCTTTTTAATTAAATAATACGGAGAACGAGATTTCGTAGGGGCAGACCAATGTGTCTGCCCTGTGTCCGGCTGCCGAAGTACCACGTTCACTGAGAACCCATCTGAAAATTCAATTTCTAACCGCAAAGGCGCAAAGGACGCAAAGGGGAAGAAAATTGAACCACCGAGA
>CALMZT010000055.1 GCA_937870805.1 uncultured Chloroflexota bacterium | reverse complement strand
TCTCAATCACTTCCAACACCGAGTAGCCCGTGCCGCTGCCCAGGTTATAAACGCGGCTGTCGCCCGTCTTCAACGCCTCTAACGCGCGAATGTGTGCGTCGCCCAGGTCAAGCACATGGATGTAGTCGCGGATACACGTGCCGTCGGGCGTGTTGTAGTCCTTGCCATAGACCAGTAGATGCTCACGCTGCCCCAGTGCCACTTGTAAGATGATCGGGATCAGGTGCGTTTCGGGGTGGTGGTCTTCGCCGATGTGTCCTTTGGGGTGCGCGCCGCTGGCATTGAAGTAGCGCAGCGCACAGTAACGCAGCCCGTAGAGTTGGTCGATCCACTTCAGTTCGCGCTCAGCAATGTATTTGGTTTCACCGTAGACGCTGCCGGGATTCAACGGCTCATCCTCGCTGATAGGGATGCGCTGCGGCTTATCGAACAGGTTCGCCGTCGACGACAGGATGAAGCGCTTGACACCCGCGTTCGTCGCCGCTTCCAGCAGATTGGTCACGCCCATGACGTTATCGCGCAGGTACTTCCAGGGATTCACCATGCTCTCGCCCACCATGATGTGCGAGGCGAAGTGCATGATGCCGTCAAACTTGTACGTGCCAAAGACGTTTGCCAATTGTTCAAGATCAAGCAGATCGCCATGCACGAAGATGGCTTTGGGATGTACCGCCGCGCGATGTCCAGCCACGAGGTTGTCAAAGACCACGACCTCATCGCCACGCTCCACCAGCATCTCGGTCACATGACTGCCGATATAACCTGCGCCGCCCGTCACAAGAACTTTCATAAACCCAACGACTCCTTGAATCCTACCTCTAAAAGCATATTCGCATTCCAGTACAATTCAGATGTCTTGCTTCTCACAGGTTATATACACTTCTTACGGCGCGGCAGGCGCATCACGGGTGACGCCCGGCACTTGCAGCGCGATCTGATACTGATTATCGCCTTCGTCAAAGCGCACATCGTAAGCGGACTGTCGCAGCGTCTCCCACAATACCTGCACCAGACTCCCGGTAATCCAGCGCGGCTGTCCCGTAGATGCCAGTTCACCGAAGCTCAGCCCGGCGGCGTTCGCATCCCACACGATCAGCGGCGCGCCCGAATCGTAAGCGACATTTTGTGCCGAAAGCCAACCGCCATCGGGCGCAAAGATCGCAGGTTCACTACTGATGTTACGACACGACGCCAGCACACGCTCATAATAGTCGATGTTCCAGCCGCCCAGCGCATCCGTGCGCCGATCATCGCCGTTCACAAACAGCGTCAAGGTCTCAACCACAGGCGACACAGAACTGGGTAGTTGTGAATCCACGCCTGACTCGTAGCTGTAGAACTGCTCGTTGATTGCCAGATAGTTGACGAATTCGCGGATGCGCTCGTCGGTCACCTGATCGAACAGCACCTGCGTTGCGCCGCCGCCCACTTCGGTTGTCCAGACAACGCGGTTATCGCCGTAGACCGTGCAGGGGGGAATTTCGTTGCGCGCCAGGAATGAGCCTTCGTACTGCCCGCCGCGCACTTCAGCACGGAACACGACTGTCGCCGGGCTTTTGTCCCATTGGATGGCGCTGTCACTTTGCGCGGAGTTATCCCCGGCGGGAGTTCCGTTATTACAGGCAGCGAGAACGATGGACAACACACAGAGCAGCATCAGTAAACGGCGCATACTTCCCCCTGAAGCGAGAATTTGACATGATGCACATAGTATAGCGCAAGATTGGGTGTGAAGGCTGGCGATTTGCCGCCGCCATCGGCGGATGAAACGTTTATTGGCAAGCGGTGAGGCTGGTGGCGCCGTTTGTGGGGGAGGGGTGGCGGCTGGCGTGCGTGGGTGCGCCGCCGCATTGGCGGGAAAGGGATAGGGTGGCAACACTATTTTTAGTATAGCACACACATGGGCGCATTTGAGTTCCTTTTGACACTTTAATGCAAAATGTAATGCTTTTGGGGTGTGGTGATTTTCAAGGAGATATATGATCGGGCGAACACATAGGTTCGCCCCTACGTATCCTCACCCCACTCCCTGCTTTTGAAATGCAGCCAAAACTTTATTCTAAACACGATATAATGAAAGTATTCTTTATCAAAAGGTGCAGATATGGCAGATTTGAAAGACGTAGTGTACGTGAATGTCGAGTTTTTCAACGGACAGGATGAGGGTGACGATGGACAGTCCTATTACGTCGCTTCTTGTGATGAACTGCATTTCACGACGGATGGGGTAACTTTTGAAGAACTGCTGACAAATGTGCGTGAATGTCTGGAATTGTCTCTACGCGATACAGACAGCATCCAGGAATATGGGGTAATCCCCAGCGCTAAAGTCAAACTTGTGATGGAACTCCCCTATGCCCAAACTGCGTAGACTTAATGGGCACGAAGTCTTGCGCATCCTACAAGAGTTTGGCTTTGAGGTGGTGTCTATACGTGGCAGCCATCACCATCTACGGCGTGTGGTGGACAACCAGCGGCAGAATTTGAATGTTCCTCTACACGGCAGCAAACCGCTGCGTTTGGGGACGTTGAAAAGTATCTACCGTCAGGCGCGCGCCTATGTACCGGAGGAAGACCTGAAACAGCAGTTTTACAGTGAATAGCATCACAGCCGCGCGATCAACTTCCTGACTTCTTCGACCAGTGGCTCCGCCCAATTGAGTTCTTTGCGCACCCACTCAGGGTCACGGTAGTGTTTCTGTCAGGGCAATCGCATCAAATTTAGTTTGAAGG
>CALMZT010000054.1 GCA_937870805.1 uncultured Chloroflexota bacterium | reverse complement strand
CTCATTACCCATTTCTCATTATCCATCCCTTGAAACCTATGATCGGAAAATATTTTGAAGATTTAGATGTTGGCATGGTGATTCGTCATGAACTGGGACGCACGCTGACGGAAGCCGATAATGTGCTGTTCAGCAGCCTGACGATGAACACACAGCCGCTGCATATCAACGAAGACTTTGCCAGCAAAACTGAATACGGCAAACGGATTGTCAACGGTATTTTCACGATGGGCGTTGTCGTCGGTATCACTGTTGGTGATCTCACGGCTGGAACGATTGTCGCCAATCTCGGCTATGAAAATGTGCTGCACCCACATCCGATGTTTCACGGCGACACGTTGTATGTGGAAACCCAAGTCCTCGAAAAACGCGATAGCAAATCCAAGCCTGATCGCGGCATCATCAAGCTGAAGCATATTGGACGCAATCAGAACGGCGTCGTCTGCATTGAAGTGACACGCTCTGTCTTGTTCCTGAAGCGTCCGAAGCTGCACTAACAACCGTTCTCAGAACATTTTCATCCCTCATCTGTTTTGATGAGATGGATGCCCATGATTAGCGGGCGTTTCATCACTATTTCCCCATTAACTCTGTCACAATTCCATCATTTGGGTTCGCCAGCCGCTTCAGTTTTGGGCTATGATTGAATTTGTTTCAGCGTGTATTTCCCAGGTGAGGTTTTAATGATGCAGCAAACACTCCCCGTTTCATCCCGTGAAGACTGGCGTGCTCTCAATGCGATTTTCGCTCCTAAAGTCGTTGCTGTCGTCGGCGCTACCGAAAAAGTTGGCAGCGTTGGGCGCACGATTTTGTGGAATTTGATGAGTAACCCTTTCGGCGGCACGATTTATCCAGTGAACCCTAAACGCCCGAATGTGCTTGGCATCAAATCGTATCCTTCAGTAAAAGACATCCCTGAGTCGATTGACCTCGCGGTGATCGTCACCCCTGCGCCGACAGTGCCGGGTGTTGTGAGGGAATGTGTCGAAAAAGGGGCGCGCGGCGCGATTATCATTTCGGCAGGCTTCAAGGAAACGGGTCCCGCTGGCGCGGAATTGGAACGACAGGTGCTGATTGAAGCCCGCAAAGGCAACATGCGGATTATTGGACCGAACTGCCTGGGCGTGATGTCGCCGCTGTCCAATTTGAATGCCACGTTTGCAGGCGCGATGGCACGCCCCGGCAACGTCGCCTTCATCAGCCAGAGTGGAGCGTTATGTACTTCAGTGCTCGACTGGAGCTTTGAGGAAAACGTCGGCTTCAGTGCCTTCGTCTCCATTGGCTCCATGCTGGACGTGGGCTGGGGTGATTTGATCTACTATCTGGGCGATGACCCGAACACGCAGAGCATCGTCATCTACATGGAATCGGTGGGCAACGCGCGCATGTTCCTTTCCGCCGCGCGCGAAGTCGCCTTGAGCAAACCGATCATCGTCATTAAAGCGGGACGCACCGAAGCCGCCGCCCACGCCGCCGCCTCACACACAGGCTCATTAACAGGCAGTGATGAGGTGTTAGATGCGGCGTTCCGGCGCTGTGGTGTGCTGCGCATTGATCGCATCGCCGACCTGTTCTATATGTCGGAAGTGCTTGCCAAGCAGCCGACACCCAAAGGTCCGCGTTTGACGATGGTCACGAATGCGGGTGGTCCCGGCGTGCTGGCAACCGATGCGCTGATTACAGGCGGCGGCGAGTTGGCAGAGATCACTCAAGAGACGATTGAAGAACTCAATAGCTTCCTGCCAGCAGCATGGAGCCACAATAACCCAATAGACATCCTCGGCGACGCCGAACCCGAACGCTACGCCAAAGCGTTGGAAGTAGCAGCGAAAGACCCGAACAGCGATGGCTTACTGGTGATTCTCACGCCACAAGCGATGACTGACCCGACGCAAACCGCTGAACAATTGAAACCCTACGGGCAGAGCCTTGGAAAACCTGTCATCGCCAGTTGGATGGGTGGTCCGGCGGTAGCGGCGGGGACGGCAATTCTGAATCGCTCCAATATTCCGACATTTTCCTATCCCGATACAGCAACGCGCGTGTTTAACTACATGTGGCAGTACAGCTACAATCTACGCGGACTGTACGAGACTCCCGCGCTGACTACCGCCTCTGACGTTGGTGCGCCGGACAGCGCTGCCGCCGCACGGATTATCGATGCTGCGCGCGATGCCGGGCGCGTACTGCTCACTGAAGCGGAGTCTAAGCAGCTATTGGCGGCATATGGCATTCCAACTGTGCCGACTGAGATTGCAACCACTGTAGAGGATGCTGTGAAAGCCGCCGAAAGTATGGGTTATCCCATCGTGCTCAAATTGCATTCGTTCACCATCACACACAAAACGGATGTTGAAGGTGTGCAGTTGAACCTACGCAGCGCTGACGATGTGCGCGGGGCTTTTCAACGCATTCAGGAGGGCGTGAAGAAACATGCGGGTGAAGGACATTTCGACGGCGTGACTGTGCAGCCGATGGCGAAACTCGACGGCTATGAAATCATCATCGGCAGCAGCCTCGACCCACAGTTCGGTCCTGTGGTGCTGTTCGGCATGGGCGGTATTCTCGTGGAAGTGTTCAAAGATCGCGCGCTGGCACTACCGCCGCTGACGACGACCCTTGCGCGGCGCATGATGGAACACACCAAAATCTATACGGCACTGAAGGGTATACGTGGGCGCAAATCCGTCGATATGAACGCGCTGGAACATCTACTGGTGCGTTTCAGTCAATTGGTCGTTGAGAATCGCTGGATTAAAGAGATCGATATCAACCCCCTGCTGGCGTCAGCAGATCGTTTGTTGGCGTTAGATGCGCGCGTGGTGTTGTTCGATAAAAATACGACTGAGGAGCAGATACCGCCGCTGGCAATTCGCCCCTATCCGATACAGTACATCAAAAAGGCAGAACTGCGTGATGGCACGCCGATCACCATTCGCCCCATCAAGCCTGAAGACGAGCCGCTGATGATCAAGTTTCATGAAACGCTGTCTGATCGCACCGTGTACCAGCGCTACTTCTTCCCAATGACGCTGACGCAGCGTGTGGCGCACGAACGTTTAGCGCGTATTTGCTTTATCGACTATGACCGTGAGTTATGGTTTGTGGTCATGATGAATAAGAATAATCAGGATGAGGTGATTGCTGCTGGGCACATCGGTAAATTTCTCAACTCCAACGATGCTGAATTCATACTGCTGGTCAGCGATCAATATCAACGCACAGGCATCGGCACTGAGTTGTTCAAGCATATGGTAGAAGTCGCGCGGCAGGAAGGCGTCAAACGGTTAATTGGTGAGGTGCTGGCAGATAACACCGTTATGCTCGATTTTGCTAAAAAGTTTGGCTTCCGCATCGAGCCGCAGCCCGGCGGTGAGCGTATGAATCTGGTACTTGATCTGTGATCGTGGTTTACAAACATATGTTCTAGGGGCATAGCGTACTATGTCCCTAATTTTTTGATTGCTGAGAGCGTGTTGTATAATCGGAGATATCGACCCATTGTAAGTTTAGTGCAGTTCGGAAGTTACCAAAGGTATTTATAAATGACATTGAACGATACAACGCAGCAGCGCATGGTCGCTGGGGTGCGTTTTAGTAAAGTAGGCAAGCTGTATCACTTCGATTACAGCGCCTATCCCGAATTACAAGTCAGCGATTTTGTGATTGTCGAAACGGTACGCGGGCGTCAAATGGGGCAGGTCATGGCGTTTGCTGCCGCCGAAGAAGGCGCACGCGATTACAAGTCCATCCTGCGTCCGGCAACGCCGCGCGATTTAGTCTTGAAACAGTCGTGGGAAGGCAAGCAAGCCGAAGTGTTGGCAATGTGTCAGGACAAAGCATCACACATGCACGGCTTTGGCAGAGTGAAATTCATCGCCGCGCAGTATAACTACGACGGCACACTGCTCACCATCATGTACTCAGCCGACGAAAAGCCCAACATCAACCGCCTGCAAAATGATATGAACCGGGCGCTGCAACCGACACAGGTCGAGCTGCGCCAGATCGGTCCGCGCGATGTTGCCAAACTGCTTGGCGGCTACGGCGCGTGTGGTGAACTACGCTGTTGCAGCACATTCCTCACCGACTTCAGCCCGATTTCGATCAAAATGGCAAAGTCGCAAGGCATCTCGTTAAACCCTTCAGAGATCACAGGCATGTGCGGACGGCTGCGCTGCTGTCTAGTGTACGAATACGAACAGTACGTCGAAGCGCGGCAGAAATTGCCCAAGAAAAACAAGCGCGTCGGCACACCATTTGGCGAAGGCAGAGTGATTGATGTACACCCGCTGCAAGATGCGGTGACGGTGTACATCGAAGAAGAAGGACGCCGCCTTGTCGAGCGCGCAGACCTTGTACCATTAGACGAATTAGAAGCGCTGGCGAAAAAGGCGAAAGAACCCTGCACTGTACATGGTGACGGTCCCTGCGATTGCGGCGCAAAACCGGGCAAACAAGCATCCAATCCATCCGACTCCGAGGAGTAAACAGTATTTATGTCCGACAGTCCGAGTGTGAAACGAGTGATGGGCATTTTCGCCCATCCCGATGATCCTGAATTCTTCAGCGGTGCAACCTTTGCGCGCTGGGCAGCAGAAGGCGCAGAGATCAGCTTCGTGCTGGCGACCAGCGGCGACAAGGGCAGCGCTGACTCTGAGATGACCTCCGAGCGTCTGGTACAGATACGTGAGCAGGAAGAATGCAATGCCGCTGCCGTGTTAGGTGTAAAAGAAGTGATTTTCTTGCGCTACCCCGATGGCGAACTGCAACCGAATCTGGCGCTGCGCCGTGACATTGTGCGTTTGTTGCGCATGAAGCAACCAGACGTGGTGGTGACGTGCGACCCAACCGTGTTCTGGTCCCAATCGCGCTCAATTAATCACCCGGATCACCGGGCGATTGGTGAAGCCGTGTTAGATGCGGTTTATCCGACGGCACGTGACCGCCTGAACTTCCCCGAACTGGAACGCGATGAAGGGCTGGACGTACATAAGGTCAAGCAGGTGTATTTGTCGGGTACGAACACGATCACCAAAGTGGTCGATGTCACAAACTATGTCAGTACCAAGATCAATGCCCTGCGCGAACACAAAAGCCAGATTGCCGATATGGACGGTATGGCACAGCGCGTCGCTGAACGGATGCTTGACGAGCAATCACCGGAAGATGCACCGCGCTTTATCGAACGCTTCCACGTCATTAACCTGGCATGAAAGCGGTTAGTTGGTAGTTGTCAGTTGTCATTGAAGAAGAAAGAGACATTTACTGCCAACTGTGAACTTTAAAAAGGACATAGGCTCTGCGC
>CALMZT010000053.1 GCA_937870805.1 uncultured Chloroflexota bacterium | reverse complement strand
CGATATTTCAGGTACTGGATGGCGTTTCTTCCTCTCCGCCTGATCCAGAGGGCATCTGCGATGAGGATTCAGTCCACGCCACCATCGAGCCATCCGGCGATAGCGCGATGCCAGAAATCAACGCCTGTGCGCTGTACACACTTTCACTTTCGCCACTGCCGATATCATAGATGTTAATGCCGGGCATCTCGCCGGTCATCATCCCTGCAAAGTTGATCGACACGTAAGCTAGCGTGCTGTCATCCAAGAACACCTGCCCATAATCCACTGTCTCTGTTTCAATTTGCGTTGTGCTGCCCGCCGCTACATCATAAACGAAAATGTGCGAGAGGTCTGGTTGTGGTGCATCCGTTGAGGCTCCGCCCATCATCGCTGACATATCGAATCCGCCTGATGTTTGGATTCTGCCGTCGCCGTTGCTATCGACCCATGCATTGTAGGCGAGATAGCTTCCATCAGGTGACCAGGCTAGGGTATTAGCCCGTGTATTCGCGTCGTCGCTGATAAGTGTCACGCTCCCATCTGCACCGTTCACCAGATACACGCCAAAGGTTGCTGTGGCAGCCGCTTCAGCAGAAAATTCTTCACCTTCTGCCATACCCTCTGGCAGGGTGACAAGCGTGAGAGCAAGCCAGTTACCATCGGGTGAAAATGCTGCCATTGTGCCGATGGTATTGGTCGGTAGCTCCACGACGACGGCGGTAGACCCACCGTTGTACACTTCTAGTGTGAAGGCTCCGCCCTGTACCGATCTGACGAATGCCAGCGTGCCATCCACAGGATTCACCGCAAACGCGGAAATCAAAGTGTTTTCATCACCTTCTACCAGCACTTCGGTAGAGCCATCGCTCAGATTCAAAGCCGTGAGCGAGGTTTGTAAATCTTCGCCGCTCTCCATATCTAAACCGCCGCCGATAAAATAGGCTGTGCTGCCATCAGGAGACACAACGATGCCCGGCACGGCAAACAGGTCGAGACAGCCCGATGTCGTCAAAAGTACCAGTACCAGGCTGCCGATCAGGACAAATAATTTTCGATGCATTGTCTACTCCTTGTAAATGGGCATTGAAATATTGCCACTTGTCATTGTATAGCCAATTTAGAGGTTAAACATCACCTGTTGTACCCATCCCACCAGTAGTCCCAACATATCGGGGCGATTCTGGACAATCCGGGCGCCGCTGCCTGCACCCTGAAACGGCTGGAATTGCAAATCGCCCGTTGCCGCCGCTTGTAAGGCTTCTATCGTGGTAAAGGCTTCAGTTTCTTCTTCGCTCGCCGCTAATAATAGTGGACGTGGATTAAAATTCGGCATCACGTTGACCAACGTTTGCCCGCCAATAGGACTCAACAGCGCTACCGCATCACATAGCAGTTGTGTAGCGCATCCTAGTAACGCCAGATCTGCCCCCTCACTACCGCCAATGACGATTAATCTACCTGGGTCGGCAATACCGCTGCTCAGCGCTTGCAGCATGACCTCGAAGTCTTCCAACCCTGCGTCAGCGCGAATGTCCATTGTTAGCACGGTAAAACCTGCCCAATAGATTCGTTCCGGCAGCACGCCCCAATCGAAACGGTTGCGCGCCAGCAGCAGTACGCCCGGCACACGCGCGCCCTGTTGATATAAATCGCCAAACAATGGCGTGCCGTCGGTGGCAGTCAGCACAACCTCCTGAAAAATCTGATTTGGGACAGGCGTACTGATGTTTGCTGGCGGCAGCTGCGCGCCTGAAGGGAGTCCCGCAGCGGTGGGGTCGAAGTAGTTGTCGAAGTAGTTTTCACCCGGCGCGGGCGACGGAAACGGCAGTGGATTCACCGTCGGGCTGGCTTCGAGTGTTGGTCCACTCAATTCACGGGTCGGCGTCACCGTCGGCAGCGGCTCTGTCGCGCACGCCCCAAGCGCGAAACACAACACACCTGCGATCAGCGCATTTCTACGCGCATCTCGTTTCCGAATCATGAGGGACATCGAATTTATACTCAGGACAGCTTCGGCTTTGCCAGCACGATCAGGCGCGGGCTGCCATCGACGTACTCACTGCCATCATAATCCCCATATACATCATCGACCTCAAAACCTGTCATTTGCAATAGCAGACGAATTTCTGCGAGGAAATAATAGCGAAAAATCACGGGTGCAAGCGTGCGTTTTACGGTGCCGTCTTCGGTCACTTCATCATAAATCCACGTTACATGCAAAAGCTGCTCGGCACGATCCAGCGTGCTCACTGACTGCTGCATCACGATATTCCCGCTGTCGGCATCGATAAACGTGCGCTCCAGTATCACCGCGTCGTTATCCTCACTGGCGAATGCATTGCCCGCGTTCGGCACATCAATCACCAGCAGCCCTTCGTTCAGGATCAGTTCTCGCAGCCGCCGCATGAGCACAAGCTGCGTCTCCTGATCGTGGAAGTGTGTCAGCATGTTATACGTCAGCAGCACCATTTTAAAGCGCTTGTCTAGCTTGTACGTCAGGATGTCACCCTGATAAAACGTCAGGTTCTCGCTGAGATGTTCCAGTGCATCACGCTTATGCTGTGCGCGTTCCAGCATGGCGTTGTCGCGGTCAATGCCATGCACTTCGCAGCCTTCCTGTGCCAGATGCAGCATCACCCGCCCTGTACCACAGCCAACCTCTAAAATTGGGCTGCCGTATTCGTCTGCCAGATCCGTATACATCACGAGATCATCGGTTTTGTCACTGTTTTCCGCGTCATAATAACGCGCGATGGTGGTATAGAAGCCAGTCATGCACATCAACCTTTGCAATGTCTAAATGAATCTATGGTAAAGGTTGATACACAAGTCGAAAAGGGTGAGCTATTTTTCTTTGTTCAAGAAGCAGCCGAGTGATACGAGTTGAGTACGCGACATGGAACGTGAGGCGGCGCGGAAATGAGTTCGCGGCGTTCCACCACGACCTTGTAAGGGATGTTTCTGAACCCTATTTTTTGAAGGTGGGTGGTAAGGCTGGCGATGGTGATTGAACATTGCGGCAATTTGCGAGTAGGATTGCAGCATGAGGTAGGGCTGTCGCACAACATCGCTGCGAAATTGCAGATGGTGAGCGTGCTGCTGCAATCGAGGGCATTGTCGCAACTGGCGAGCGTGTTGTTGCAATTTGAGCGTAAAAAGTGAAAAGCAATGAGCAATGAGCAGTGAGGAAATGCAACGCATGGTCGAGCCTCCCATAAGTGTTCACCTGGCAGCATAACACAAAACGCAGCGCATTTGAGTTCCTTTTGACACTTTAATGCGCTGTGTAATGTTGACGAATGGTTATTAAGCATATAATTGAAGCATGAGCAAACGCGAAAAACGTCTACAAAAGCTGCGTCAAAATCCAAAAGATGTTTCATTCGCCAGGCTGCGACAAGTGCTTGAGGATTATGATTTTGTCCTCACAAGAACCACAGGCAGTCACTATATCTTCAAGGTAACAGAAGGTGAAGTTGAGTGGCACCTAGTACATCAACAACCTTAAGTTGGAGGGTTATCTACTTCCAACAAGGGGCTTAAGCCCCTTGTTCACCCGTCAAATTTACCTTGTCGGGGTACTAGTCATTCCTTTTGCCAACCCTGTTAAGATCATTTATGTCAAGCGAGCGTTGGCGCTCATTGACGAAATCCGAGCGAAAAAAGTGGAGGTAGATGATGACGACGAATCCTCAGATGAAGACTAAAAACCTCGATTACTATCTCAAGCTGCGCTATACGCTGGTTTTAGTCCCTGAAGAAGATGGTTGGGGGGCGCTGGCAATGGAGCTACCGGGCTGCATCGGAGCAGGCGCTAGCATTGAAGAAGCACTGGCAACGCTTGATGAAGCGAAACGGGTGTGGTTCGAGTATCGGTTGGAGGAAGGGGAATATATCCCTGAGCCGCTAGAAGATCCGCACGCGCTCATCAACCAATGGCTGCCACTGCACATCAAGCGTGGTTAGTCGTCGGCGCGCCAGCCGATAAGAGAGCCTACTTCATAAGGGACTGTGTA
>CALMZT010000052.1 GCA_937870805.1 uncultured Chloroflexota bacterium | reverse complement strand
TAATCCCGTAACTGTAAACGCGAGATCGTATGGGATGACCAATGTATCGTCCCGTTTCTCAACAAAAACGAACTGCCCGATCAAATCTGATTGGGCAGTTTTATTTATTGACTTACCTTACGCAGTTTACTGTTCTGAGTTCAAAGCTGAGGATTTATATACCTCGCACGCTCCTCACTCAAATAGTGTGGAGAATAAATTTCTTGCCCGAACCACGCCTATCTGTCCACTTCAGTGGACGTGGCACTGCGGCAGCCGGACACTTTAGTGTCTGGCAGGATATCCGCATTCAATAGTTAAAGCGCATAAAACTGCCCGCTGTGCGCGTTGGAAACCCGTGATGCTCTTTAACGAAATAATACGGAGAATGGGATTGTAGGGGCGCACCTGCGTGTGCGCCCGCTGGTAGGCAGACACATTGGTCTGCCCCTACACGGGAATTTCCGTCTTTTATGGTTAAACTGCATCAGTGGACGTGGCGTTGCGGCAGCCGGATACTAGTGTCTGGCAGGATAGCTCGAAATTGAACTGAAAACTGTCAACTGAAAACTGATAACTGATAACTACGGCTTCAGCTTCGCCTCAAAGTTTTGCAAGCGCCCGATGGTGTCGAACGTGGCACGCAGTTCGGAGCCGTCACTGTGTTGGGCGACGAGGGTTTTGCCTTCGATTTGCGGCGTGAGACCATACGATTCAAGGTAGTGCTTGAGCGCAGTGCGCGGGTCGTCTAAGTGTACACTGCCAATCATCCTGGGAAAGATTTCCGCCACGCGCTGAATAGGATGATACGTGGGTAGAGGATAGGCATCATCCTTAATCAACATGAACAGCGCGCCTTTGTCATCGGGTCCGCGATAGATAGCGTCGCCCTGACAAATGCCGCACGCCAACAACGACAATGTAGACCCATTGATGCGGTCTCCAAGCGGGAGCTTCGCCGTTCGTAAAGGCATAATCCGATTCTTGACGCCGAATGCTTTAATGTCCAACGAGGCTTGCACCAAATTGGAAGGGAAGTGGCTGCCTGTGTTCGCCCACGCCCACAGCCATGTATTTGAGCGCCAGCCTTCAGTGCCAATGAGTTGGATTTTGAAAGTATAGCTGTCCTGAAACGCGAGCGTACCAGCAGCTAAATCATACTCCCAGTGGGGGCTGCCACCGATGAGTTCCGAGAGCGTCATCTGCTTATCCCATGAGCGCCCGATGTGCTGTAAAAAAACATCTTTAAAGTTCATAGCTCTAACCTTCTTTTAGCTATTTATACCCTGATTGCTATTTGTAGGGGCGCACCAACGTGTGCGCCCGAAAATCTGGACAGACACACTGGTCTGCCCCTACGTGAAATTGAAACTGGCAATCAGGGTATTTGTATTTCACTTTACATTAAAGTGTCAAAAGGAACGCAAATGCGCTGCGTTTTATGCTATCCTGAAAATGAATCTCTTTGCGTCCCTCGTTGTACTCAACGCTGCGCCTTTGCGGTTCAAATTTTCATTGCTTTTGGTGAACTTTGGTTCATGATGACTATGCTGTGGAAAATACATCGCCCAACGAGAAATTTACTTGCCACCATGCACTTTATTCGCTGTCTATGGCGGCAGCACCACGTTCAATAGCCGCCGTCGGTTGCGAATGTTGCCCTTGTGGCGGCAGCACCAGCCGCGCTTCCTGCCACACTTTTTATTTTGGATGGCGGCGGCAGCAGCAAGCGGAAGTGCTGCCATCACGTTGCAAAAAGGGCGCTCGCTTGAACGCCCTTGCTCTGTTTCAGATTTGATACTCTGCAAAATCGCTTTCCTTATCCCTTTTCTTGTGGCGAATCGGACTTGGCGAAGCGTTCACGCTGCAACACCGCCGTCGTGACCAGCGTGCCGTAGACGCTGTAGCCCTGTTTGCCCGGTTCTATCGCCGCGAAACCTTCCACCACCAGACGATCCTGAAGGTCTTTCAACGCCTCTTCCACCTTGTTCCACATCTTAAGCGGTACATAGATGGTGGTCGTCGTCGGGAAGACAGGCGGGCGCGGCACGCCTTTAGGGATATGTGCCAGTTGGAAGTTGCGCTTGATCGTTAGCGTAACCTGATTCACGTTGATATGCACCGAGTCAGGACGCCCCACGACCACCACTTTGACACTCAGCGTCTTGCCCGGCTCATCGAACAGTTCTTTTAGCAGTTGCACGCGCTGTTCCCAATCGAAAGGGGGGTCTTCAGGTTCTGGAGGAGGGGCAGCCGGACTCTCGCTAGGCTGTGTCAGGCGCGCATCTTTCTTCTTGCGCCACACCGCTTCTTTGGGAAACACATCTTGCAGGTACTCGGCGGGCATATTCTTCTTGGCGATGAAGAAGAACACCCCTCCCGGCGTGCGGCGGCGACCCAGCGTTTCCATCATCATGCCGCCCTGTTCTTCGACCCGGAGGGTTTCGTTAAACCAGGCGCTTGCCAGCTCCGCACCGCATTTATAGACGATTTGTTTGACGAGCAGACGCGGCATCGTGTCCGTTTCGCCCAAACGATCTGCAATCTCGGTGGCAAGTCGATCCAGTTCCTTATTGGGTTTTTGCCCGGTGTTTTTGGCACTCGGCGGGCGATCTTCAGCGATTTTTACGTTCAAGGGTTCAAGCCCCTCGCCAAGTGAATGACCCTTGAGGCGTCTGATCGCTTCTTGCGCCAGTTCCGGTGTTGCCATCGTGACAAAGGCGAAAGGCGCGTTTTCGCCTTCCTTCCCTTTATACGGACGTCGGAAATCGGCAATCTCGCCAACCGCCTCAAACAGTGCGATAAGCTGCTCATTGCTAAAATCCGTTGGAAGGGGCGCGACGAACAGTTTTGCCGGGTCGCCGATCACACCCACCTGTTTCTTCGGAGTCGGGCGGTCTTCGGCATATTTGACGACGAGCGTGTGTTCGCTATCGAGCACATGACCGTGGAGGCGTTCAATCGCTTGTTGCGCCAGTTCGGGCGTTGCCATCTGGAAAAAGGCGTAAGTTTCGGGCAGCCCCGTGTCCCGCTTTTGGGGGCGGCGAAAGCTCTTGACTTCACCTACCGCTTCAAAGAGGGCGGTGATCTGATCGTTAGAAAAATCCTGAGGGATTTTCGTCACGAACAGATTACCGCTTGTCTGCGCGCGGCTCCCAGCATATTTGACGATAAGCGGCGGCTGTCCTTCGCCGAATGAATAATCATTGAGGCGTTCAATCGCTTGCTGTGCCAATTCAGGCGTCGCCATATGCACAAAGGCATAGTTTTGCGGCAAGCCCGTTTTGCGGCGTATTTTTCGATCAACGTTTTTGACTTCACCCACCGTTTTAAAGAGCGCTAAGAGTTGGTCGTCGCTCACCTCAGTGGGAATCTTCGTCACGAAAAGCTGGTTCGGCTGTACTGGTGGATGGTCGGCGTGTTTGACGACGAGTGGCGGAACGTCAGCGCTAAAAGAGTAACCGTTAAGGCGCGTGATCGCTTCCTGATCCAGTTCAGGGGTCGCCATGCTGATAAAAGCGTAGCTTTCTGGCAATCCCGTATCCCGCCTGGTTGGACGGCGGAAATTTTTGACTTCGCCCACGTCTTTAAAGAGCGTAATCAGTTGTTCGTCGGTGACATCGCTGGGGACTTTGGCAATAAAAAGCTGATCCTGCATAGCAGACCTCTAGAGAACATATTGAACTGCGAGTATAGCGTAAAACTGCTAAGAATTCTTGAGTGTATCACGGTATACATGGATTTGCGCGCTGTGCTCACGCTTGTGTCCATAAAAAGCGTACACAATGAAGTCGTCAAGCGAATATTCCATGCCGTACCAGGGCAATGTGCCGCTTTGGCGCAGCGTTTCGGGTGTGATTTGAGCGATCAGTTCTATCGTTTTGGCTTGCGTGGTGTTGTATTCGTCCAGGTTTTCAGCAGGGGATTTGCCTTTGCGCGCGCCCACCTGGAGGTCATTGAACACTTCGCCGCGCACGTACTGTTCCATGTACGGGGTATCGCCGCCGCCCAGAAAACCCTGCAAGACTTCGGTCAAAACGTGCTCATAGGAAGTGAGGTGCGCGATGATGTCTTTGGTGGACCAGATGCCGCAGACGCCGCCTTTTTCGAGTTCAGCTTCGCTCAAACCGTCCAGACTGGCGAGGAAGGTGTAGTGTCCGTACTTGAGGATGTCGCTGGCATTCATGTTTTCCCCTCATTTGATCTTCAGTTTATTATATGTCCTGTCATGTTAAGGGCGCAATAAGCAGGTACCCATCGAAACATTCTGAGGCTGTGGGAGGAACGTCAGGCGGCGACAATTTGAGTTCACGGCGTTTCAGGGGGTACTGAAGACGTTCGGCAGGTGGTACGTTGTTTTGTACGTGGGTGGTACGAATGGGTTGTCAGTTATCAGTTGTCAGTTTATGCAAGTCAAAACCCGACTTCATCAAAATATTACAATATGATGGTTTAATGCAGATTGCAATGTTGAAATCTGTCAGACGGGTGGCTTTCCGTTATCATCAATGCAGTGTCAGGAGACAAAATAAAAGGGGATGATTTATGGGACTCGAATTGTTTATGGTCGGGGTGATGGTCGAGGATATGGGCAGGGCGCTGGAATTTTATCGGCGGCTGGGGGTGGAAATTCCTGAAGGCAGCGAAGGTAAAGGGCACGTCGAGATCAAGATGAGTGGGCTGACGTTCTTTTTATCGACGCACAGCATCAACAAACGCTGGGACCCGGCGAAGACTGAAGCGTCAGGCGGCTATCGCATTATTCTGGAGTTTTATCTCGAAAAGCGTGAGGTGCTGGATGCCAAGTATGCGGAGATGATTGGCTATGGCTATGAGAGCCACGTCGCGCCCTATGAGACGCCGTTCAAGATGTACTTCGCGATGATTAATGACCCTGATGGCAATACGATTCTTTTGTCATCGGAACTTTAGCGAGCAGGGAAGTCTATAGTCGATAGTCTATAGTCAATAGCTTTTAGCAAATACAGGATGAACCGCAAAGGCGCAGCGTTGAGCACAACAGTGATCGCAAAGGAAGGGAAGCATGAAGACAGCAAATATTCCCGGAATTCCAAATTTGATTGTGGTTACTGGACGACCCGGTTCAGGAAAAACAACGCTGGCACATACCTTAGCACAGTCAGTCAGATGCCCGCTCATCTCCCGTGATGAATTCAAAGAAGGGATTGTAAACACGATCAAGAATAGTGAGTCAACATCAACAGACGACTTAAACCTGTACGTCTACAACATTTTCTTTGAAACGATAGAGTTCTTACTTGGCAAAAGCATTACGCTGGTGATCGAAGCGGCTTTTCAACATAAGCTGTGGGCACCCAGGCTGGAACCCTTGAAAAAAGTGGCTCGAATACGATTAATCTGTTGTTCGATCAATTCAGAATTAGCGTATTCGCGTTTCACGCAGCGCGGTTTGGCAGACCCTGCCAGAGCACAATTTCATGATAATTGGGTTGCACAAACCTCAAAAGAAGAATTCCTGAGCAGAAGCTACCAGCCACCTGAATTAGACGTTCCGACCCTCACCGTTGATACTTCTAATGGATACCAGCCGATCTTTGAAGAAATAGTCTCATTCGCCATCAACCGCTCATTCAGATAGGGTCTTCATTTTCAACAGGCTGTGGGTGTTTTGAGAAGTATCGCAGCAGCGGGTTCAAAACCCGCCGCTAGTGTCTATCTGTAAACTTCTGATGCTGTTTAACGATTAAAGACGGCGTATGGGGAATTGTAGGGGCAGACCTATGTGTCTGCCCTGTAGCGGGCGCACACGCAGGTGCGCCCCTACAGACTCTGTATCCAAAAGTAAAACTGCATCTAAAGAGTACGGAGGGACACACCATGTAAGCGAAGCGGCGTGCGCCCGACAAAATATCTCCTTGAAAATCACCATTCCCTTAAAACCTACGTGTGTAAACCCGACTTCTTCGCTCTCCAACGTGAAAGAGGGGGAGTGAAAAGGGTAGGGTT
>CALMZT010000051.1 GCA_937870805.1 uncultured Chloroflexota bacterium | reverse complement strand
TGAGGGGGACATGGTCGTTGACTACATGCGCGTTGAGGCGACACACACCGGACCCTTTATGGGAATTCCGCCCACCAGGAAACGTCTCTCATGGACATTCATCGACATTCTGCGCTATGCCGACGGCAAGCTGGTTGAGCATTGGAATGAGAGTGATCTACTGGGCATGATGCAGCAGCTTGGGGTCGTTCCCGCTCCGCCACAAGGCTGACACGTGCAGACCTCTAAAGCTGCGGCTTATTCAGTACCCGCCTCAATCGGGATATGTTCCCGACCCATACAGGCATTCTTCCTGTCCAGAACGTGACCCCTGCTCATGACACCGGGACACCTTCTCCTTTAGGCTGAATAAAGAAAAACAATAAGGAGACTGCTGCATGTCAACTGAACAGAATAAAGCCGCGATCCATCGTTACTTCGAGGCACAGAATCGCCACAGTCCTGAAGATGCGTTTGCTTTTTTCAGCCCCTATATCCTGTCGCACAGTGTACCGGGACATGATTCAGCTGTCGGGATAGATGGCATCAAAGCCTTTTTCATAACTCTGCACGATGCCATTCCCGATATGCACGTCACCCTCCACGACACGATTGCAGAAGGGGATAAAGTGGTAGTGCGTTTCACCGTCAGCGGTATGCAGACCAAAGAAATCATGGGGCAGCCAGGCGGGCAGCAGGTTGCGTGGAACAGTCTCACGATTTATCGCCTTGAGAATGGCAAGATCACGGAAGTCTGGAGCTAACCAGGCTTTTAACGCCACATCCGCTTATTCGGATGCGCTGCCTTTTGGCAACATCAATCACGTTGAAAATCTGGTTTTCGGCGCATGGGCGATGGTCGAAGCGTGGCAGGCGCTCAAACGTCATTAGTGTGTACAAAGTGAAAGGTCAACAGGAGGAAATATGGTCACCCGATGGTCATTGAAGTTTGTCGTTGGACTGATGTTTATGCTAACGGGTCTGCTGTCCGTGATGGCACAAGAAGAGATGCCACCCCTACCGGGCGAAATGGTGTTAGGTGATTTGAGTGCGCCGCGCGGACTGGCTTTTGATGCCAATGGCAATCTGCTCGTCGCCGTGGCGGGCACAGGCGGCGAAACGCAATTTACCATGCTCGGACCAGAGGGCGAAAGTACCGTCAACGCTGGTTTGAGCGGACGTATCGTTTCGATTGCGCCGGATGGAACGGCTGCTGATCTCATCGTCGGGCTGCCGAGTTATGCGCTGGCAATGGAAACGCTCGGTGTTTACCGGATTATCCCCAACGGAGATTCGCTGTGGCTGATTTTCAGCGGCGCGGGGGCGGGGAACACTGGCGCATACTGGCAGGACTCGATAGTGGAATACGATGCCGAAACGATGTCCGTGAAAACCGTCATCAACCTGAATGATTTCGAGGCAGCCAATGACCCTGACGGTAACGGCTACGACACCAATGTCGCCGACATCGCGTGGGGAGCGGATGGCACACTCTATATCGTGGACGCGGGCGGGAATGATTTGCTTTCCTGGACGGCAGAGGATGGATTACAACTTGTCCATGCGTGGACAGATAACCCCGTGCCGACTTCGATTGAAATTGCGGAAAATGGCGACTTTTATATCGGCTTCCTCGGCGCAGGCTTAGCGCCCGGTGCAGGCAAGATTGAACACTGGTCAGGCGGGGAACTGGTCGAAACCTTCAGCGGATTGAACGCGGTGAGCGACATTCTGCTGGACGGGGACACGCTTTACGCGGTTCAACTGACGATATTCACCGATCAGGGTCCCGGACCGGGCAGCGTGGTGTCAGTGACCGCTGACGGCGCAACTCCTATCGCTGAAGGACTGCTCGCGCCGTTCGGCATCGCACAAGGCGCTGACGGTGCGCTGTACGTGACCTTCGGCACGATTGCTTTCGCGCCTGGCATGACCGGCGGTGTCGTCAGGCTGGACATGTAAATCGCTGATTTTTCAGAGATGGATGCACCTGTCCATAGCGGGTGCATTCACTTTCTTTACGAGATTACCGATGTTTAAGCTCGTCACGTTGATTACTCTTTTTCTGCTACTAACAGGATGCGCTGCATCACTTCCGGCGTCTGGCACAGTTGCAGGCGATGCGGAACGCGGCGCACAACTTTTTGCGCAGGGACAGGGAGCGATACCCCCGTGTTCCACCTGTCATCAGACAGTTACCGGTCAATTTAGCTTCAGTGTAGGTCCGAACCTCGACGGAATCGGTGAGCGCGCCGGAATGCAGGTGGACGGGCTGGGGGCAGAAGAGT
>CALMZT010000050.1 GCA_937870805.1 uncultured Chloroflexota bacterium | reverse complement strand
AGGTTAAGTGTATCAATAGCGCGTCTTGCTCCCTCTCCATGTGTCGAGTCTTCGGCAACGTGTGGTTTCTCAAAAATGGAGAGGGGTCGGGGGTGAGGTTTTACACATCAGCTCGCCATGCACGTTTCAACACAAAACCCATTACGAATAGCTAAAAACTCACGACCTCACCTGCCAGCTTAAGCCGTGCTTTCGCTTTTGCCAATGACATCAGATGAGACACCGCGAGGATTTTTTCCAACTCGAGGCGTTCCTCCGGTGTCAATCCTTCCTCTCGATTCTTTTCTAAGAGTTGGTCAATATGCTGCTGAATAGGGGATGAAACACGATAGGCGATCATCTCTTCCAACGTCGGTTGCGACACGAGAAAATCCGCCACTTCGCTGAAAATCGACTGTTGTGTGTCTACTGCCATAACTTACCTCTCTGAACCCTACTCTATTCTAACGCAAGTTCGCAAAAGATTGCGTCCTATCCGACCTACTTGCCCGCTAGATCGAATCACCCAGTCAGAGTTGTACACATATCCTACAAAATAATCGCTCGTCTGCCCCATATCAATCAAGTTCAAAATCGTTTACCATTTGCACTAAATAAGTACAGAACTGTGAGACGACTATGAATACCTCAGTGGCAGAAATTGTTCGCTTAAAGAAGCACAAGAACGCTCAACTCAGCTACGAGTTTGATTGGAGTGCTCACTGGCTGCGTCAGGGTGAGAACCTTTCTCCCGCTGTTGCCGATCACCTCTTTGAGGCAGTCGAGCCTGACAGCGGTTTGACGATTTCCGATCAGGCAGTGGTGGGTAATAAAACCTTCTGCATGATTTCAGGCGGCAACCCTTCACCGTCGGAATGGCGTGTACGCATCGCCGCCAAAGGCGTAGCCAGGCGCAAAAAGACAGGCGTTGTTGAATTGTGGATTACCGTTCAGGACGATGAGCAGCAATAACCCTTCCCTGTCCAACAGGTGTGTCGAATAGCAAATTCCGTCTTCAATTGGAAACCTGCATCAGCCCTTTAAGCTGTGCGTAAACCTGCACCTCAAAGTGCCACTGAACGACGGAACTGCCTTTGTAGGGGCGCAGCATATAAGTGACTGCGCCCTGAAAAAACCTCTCAAACCTCAGACCTTTTCATCTTTACTACAAGTTACTTCAAAATTCGTTTTATGCGGGACGACACATTGGTCGTCCCCTACTTCACGTCTCTGGTTTCCATGCGCTGCTCATCAGCGTGCTCAATACTCAATGCCGCCGTGCCTTTTTATCCCTCAAACGCCGCCAACGCGCGGAATGTATCCCGCAAAGCCGGATACAAATCTCTGAACGTAGGATACAGGCGTTCATACTCGGTGACGCCTGCCGAATCGGGGTGTATTGTGTCCATTCTATGTACCATTTGTGAGCAGGCGGTGGGCACGTCTTTGAACCTGCCAATGCCCACTGCGGCAAGAATAGCCGCGCCTAATGCGCCGTTCTCTGTCGTATTGACGCTGTACAGCGGAATGCCCATAATGTCCGTTGTCAACTGCCGCCACACACGGCTGTTTGCCGCGCCGCCGCTGACGACTGCTTCTGACGGGTTCACGCCTAAGCCGCGCAGCAGTTCCAGTTGGTCGCGCATCCCAAACGACACGCCTTCCATCACTGCCCGCACCATATGCGCCACACCATGCCGCAGCGTCAACCCCACAAACGAGCCGCGTGCATACGGGTCGGGATGTGGATGGCGCTCCCCTGAGAGGTACGGCGCGAACAACAACCCTTCCGCGCCGCGCGGTACACGCTCAGCCATTGTATTGAGTTCGTCGTAGCTCTTATCGGGCAGCACTTCGTCGTGCAGCCAACGGAGACTTCCCGCCGCGCTCAACATCACCCCCATGTGAAACCACGTACCGTGCATCGGTCCGCAGAAGGTATGCAGCCGTCCGTCAGGTTCAGGCGCGTAGTGGTCGTTCGCCGCGTAAGCCACGCCCGATGTGCCAATGGTCAGGCTTGCTTGCCCTGTCGATACGACGCCGTTGCCCACGCCGCCCGCAGGTTGATCGCCCGCCCCGCCGACGATGGGCGTGCCGACTTTCAAGCCTGTTGCTGCCGCGCCTTCTTCGCTCACGTAGGCGCTCACATCCGTCGATTCGCAGAGTTCTGGCAGCCATGCACGCGCAATCTCCATTGCCGCCAGCATTTCGTCCGACCACTGGCGCTTGCCGATGTCCATGAGCGCAATGCCTGACCCATCCGCCACGTCGCACACCAGCGCGCGGCTGAGACGGAAGCGCACGTAATCTTTGGGCAGCAGCACATGCGCGACCTGCGCGTAAATGTCTGGCTCGTTTTCCTGTACCCATTTGATCTTGGGTGCGGTGAAGCCCGGTAACATCAGGCTGCCAATCAACTGATAGAGTTTTTGCGCGCCGATTTTTTCGGTCACTGCCTGGCACTGTGCGGCGCTGCGTTGATCGTTCCACAGAATCGCAGGGCGCAGCGGGCGAAAATCTTTGTCCAGCAGTGTCAGCCCATGCATCTGCCCCGTTAAGCCTACCGCCGCCACGTCGTCGGGCGAGACTTCACGCAGCACGTCACGCAGCGCTTTGCTGCTGGCGTCCCACCACTGTTCTACATCCTGCTCTGACCACAGCGGGCGCGGAGTCGATAAGTCGTGAGGATAGCCTTTGCTGGCGATGACCGTGCCATGTTCATCAAATACCAGGGCTTTCGATGCCGTCGTGCTGACATCGATGCCAATAAAATATTTGCTCATATATGTCTCCAGAAAGCAATTTTCAAGCGTGGGCAGAGTGTAGCAAAGGAAGGGAGAAGCGTGCTACTGATTACGCCAAATGCGCGGAGTTTCTAAATTATGAGGCTGTGTTTAGCTTGTGATGTCTTCGCACTGCATGATCCCCTACGCGATGAGGTGGTGTGGTATAAAACGTATGGTTACGTGAACGGGTGAACAATCGCATAGGCGGCAGCGGACGAGCCGTTTCTCGTCCGTTTGCCGCGAGAGTGTTATGCCGATGTTAAGATTTCAAGCTGATCTATTGCTTTGAGCCTCATGTCCGTGCTAAAGTTTCATCAGACCCTATTCTCACTTCAATTCGACCACCGAATATTAGGGGGATTTCCGCATGAACACATCGGACATTTCAACAGAGCGACTGCAAGCACTCGCCAAGGACGCCTGCGAGGATTTGGGGGATGCCCAGATTGTCCGCATTGATGACTCCGCAGAAAACACGCAAAAAAACCGTCGTGTCTTGACGGTTATGTGGGAAGGGCGAGAAATCACGGTTCCCATCGGCAACAATTTCGTCAGCGAAAGCGGCGACGAGACGATTATCAACTACATCAGCACTGCCATCCAATTCGGGTTTTGATCGCAAATCGGCATCTTTCACTCAGCGCCTTACTCTGTGTTGAGCGAACTCACCACGCCTAAACTGATGTGCTTGGCGTATTCGGCTGGCGTTCTGCCGACAATCGTTTTGAAGTCTTTGATGAAGTGTGCCTGATCGAAATAGCCAAGTTCTAAGGCGATCCGCGTGCTGTCTGCGTCATCGCCCTTCTCTAATTTTTCGGCAGCTTCCTGAAGGCGATAGCCTTTGATGACCCACTTGGGGCTGATGCCGACGTATTGATTGAAAAGTCGCTGCAAGGTTCGTTTGTTGAGGTGAACACGCTTCACCACGTCGTCTACTTTGGTGATCGTGCGGTCAGCGATGATTAAATCGACAATCTGGTTAATCAGCGTAACATTCTCGTCACGCTCTGGCAGCCGTTCGCGCAGAAACTGTTCGACGAGTTCGACCATTTTGCCTTCAGCCTCCAGCGCGAAAATCGCCTCTTCCCAGGGCTTCGCATCCACCCCCAGCTCATCATCAAAACTGATGGAACTGTCCGTCAACTGCGACACAGGCGCTTTGATAAACGGGTAAAAACCGCCGGGCTTGAACTTCACGCCGAAAGCGCGCCCCTCATTTTCGAGCAGGCGCGTAGATTTTCCTGTAACGACGCCATAAATGCGCGGATTGCCTTGCTCAAACACCAGATTGACACACGGAAACGGTAGATTTTCCTGTACGTAAGGTTCCTGACCGCGCATATCCCAATGGACAAGCCAGTAGCGTTCCACGAAGAAACTCAGGTCTTCGCTGGGTATATGCCGCGCAAGATAGAACTTCGTTTCCGCTGTTTTGGCATTCAAGATACCGCTGGATTTCCATTTTTTAGGCTTCAATTTCTTCTCTCATCTTTCCTTAGCGAACTTTGTGCCTCTGCGCTTCGTTTTGTATTTGCTGACCGCTGAAAGCTGATTGCTCTAGTCAATTTATAGCACAAAATTTCTTGCCTGTCGCGTTTTTACAATCATCGGCAGCCTTTTTCAGCTATGATATTGCTCATGCGTTCTATTCAAAAAGGAGAGCAACATGAACCGCTTGATGGATGAGAAATGGTCATGGGTAGAAGGTTCTCATCAGCTTCGCACCGGGCTGCTGGACTTGCTGAGCGATGCGGATTTAGCATTCAACCCCGGCGGACAGAACATGACGATGGGCGCGCTGTTCCGTGAAATGGGCGAGATCGAGCACTCGTATGTGCAGTCGTTGAAAACCTTCAAGCAGGATTTCTTGTATCGCAACACTGAACAGGGCTTAGATACCAGCACCGCTAAGCTCAAGGCGTGGTATCAAGCGCTGGACAACGAAATGAAAGCTACCCTCTCGGCGTTTTCCGACGAGGATTTGAAGAAGTCGATTGATCGTGGGGCGGGTAACATGATGCCTGTGGAGATGCAGATTGATGTCTACCTGCAAGCCCTGCTGATTTTCATCGGCAAGGCGACCATTTTCCTGCGGGCGATGAACAAGCCGCTGCCTGATAACGTTCGTGAGTGGATTGGATAATACACCTTAAGAGGTTTAAAAATCCTCCATTAACTCTCGGTTCTAGTACACCGACACGGTTAATTTGACGGCTGAACAAGGGGCTTAAGCCCCTTGTTGGAAGTAGATAACCCTCCAACTTAAGGTTGTTGCTGTACCAGGCTCTTTGACAACTGAACTACGAGATAAAACCACGTCCGAAACCTGCTTTCTGTCCACTTGAGTGGACGTGGCACTGCGGCAGCCGGAGACTTCAGTCTCTGGCGCAATACTTACCCATCTACATACAAAAAAGTGCTGGAACTTGTGAGGGTTCCAGCACTTCTCGTTTAAAGTCGTGTTTACGGTGTCGCCGTTGGCACAGGCGTTTCTGTCGGCGGTGCTACCGTTGGTGGCGCTGGCGTTGCCGTCGGTGGCACGGGACTTGGCGTAAGGGTTGGGACTTCTATTTTTGTCGCTGTGATCGTTGGCGTTAGCATTACGGTGGCGGTGACAGCACTTGTAGGCAGCGGCGTGATGGTTCCAGTCGGTGCAGGTGTTCCTTCACCACCAGCCAGCGCGATACGCCATACGCGACCCGTATTGCCTGTGGGACCCAGATTTTCGGTGGTCAATACGTACAACTCGCCCGCATCATCGCGCCCGAACGACAGCAAATACCCGTCTATAAGTCCACTCTCGGTGTTCGTTACGCGCAGTGGTACGATGTCCCACATCACATCACCGTCATAGGGGGGTATCGCCGCATACAGGGGTGCGCCGCTTTGGTCTTCCGACAGCGCATAATCGCCAAAGATGTAAGCGCCCGTCAGTGTGGGGAAAAGCGCCGTGCCGCGATAGACGTAGCCGCCGATAATGGCAATCCCATAGCTGTGATCGTGTTCGATGATGGGGTCAATCAGCGCCTCGCCGTTTGCGCCTTCCGTATCACATTCATCCAGCGGTTCTTCTGGCTCATCAGGGTTAAAACAGGATGTGCCTTCCATGATGTTCCAGCCGTAATTGCCGCCCGCCGTGATGATACTCACTTCTTCGTAAAGCTCCTGCCCTGCGTCGGCGGCGTAGAGGTCGCCGGTTTCAGGATCGAACGAGATACGGAATGGATTGCGCAGCCCGTAAGCGTAGATTTCTTCGGCTGCTTCATCATCACCAACGAAGGGGTTGTCATCAGGAATGCCGTAAGGGTCGCCGTTATCGACATCAATGCGCAGGATGCTGCCGTGTAGGTTCGTAGTGTCCTGCCCATTGCCGAGTTCAGGGGTGTGTCCCATATCGGTATCATTCGCGCCGCCGCCATCACCTATCGGAATGTAGAGGTAGCCATCGGGACCAAAGAGGATTTGTCCCCCGTTATGGTTGTACTGCGGCTGATCAATTTCCAGAATGATGCGCTCAGAATCAGGATCGGCTACATTTGGATCGTCGTCTGAAACGCTGAACTCGGCAACGACGTTGGTATGATCCCAGCCTTCCGGCGCACCATCCCGCAGCGGTGCGCTGTAATAGACGAAAAAGCGCCCATTGCTGGCATACTCAGGATGAAAAGCCATCCCCAGCAAGCCGCGCTCATCGTAGTCTGGTGTAAGCTCGACCAGCCAATCACTCAGGTCAAGAAAGGGTTCCTCTAACGGTTGACCATCAGCCGCCAGAATGTAAATGACGCCTGTTTGATCGACCACGAATAAACGCCCGCTGCCATCGGATAGCAGCGCAACCGGCGAGGTCAAGCCTTCAGTGACGAGTTGTAGTTCAATGGCGATGCCTTCTGTTACCTCTGGGGTAGAGTCTTGCGCTGAACTGATGAGTACAGTAGAGCACAGCAGAACCAATAGCAGTAGAAAGCCCGATAAATGACGTACACGCTCGATCAACATACACTCCTCCTCGAAAACATTACGGTGAAGCACATCAGTCGAGAAGATTGGTAGTGCTTATTTGTATAAGTGTATGTGGACAATCTTTTAATTACATAAGAAATTACTGAAGTAAGAATTTCAATTAAGTCGCATTACGAAATGAATTAACCAGGATTTAAACCTTACGCAAACTTTCAAAGCATCGGGGTTTATTTTTTGTTACATCAAGGAAAAAACAAAGCGCTGGAACGATTTCTAATTCCAGCGCTTGGATTAATCATCTTTTTTCCGAGCCATCACAGTCTATGGCGTTGAGATTTCTGTTGCTGTTTTCACCAGTGTACCAGTCTGTGCCTGTATGGTAGTGCCGATGACTCTACTGTCGGCGTCGCAGACGGTACTATCGTCGGCTCGCTTGTGACCAGCTCTGGTATCGGTGTCGTCTCTCAAATTGGCCCGGGTGGTACTGTCGCCACCACCATCAGCATAATGATTTTACTGTCCGGGATTTTTCGTAAACAGCTTTTTTGCCTCAGCATACGGATAAGGATGCTGTGCAATCTGTTCGTATGTCCCCTGCTCACGCAGTTCACGCCCGATCTCTCGTATCAACCCCATCACGGCTAACATCGGCGCAGCGCCAACACTGACACGGCGAACGCCTAAGCTGAAAAGTTCGGGTGCAGAAGGCGCGCCCGGTCCCGCCATGATATTCGGCGGCGGAGGACTTTCGCTCACCAGCCCCTGACTAAGCGCTGGCTCAACGGTGCCAGGCACAAAGTTGCTGTCTGCGCCTGCCTGAAGATAGTCACGGGCACGCTGAAGGGTATCTTCGAGCCGCGTTGACTCTTCACCAACTCGATAGAGATAAGTGTCGATACGCGCATTAATGACCAGCGAAAGATCAGCGTTTTTAGCTTCCTGGCGCGCGGCGGCGATGCGCTCAGTCTGTGCTTCACGGCTGAAAAGAGGCTGACCAATTCCGGTATTGTCCTCTAAATTCACCCCGACTGCCCCAGCTTCGATCACACCGCGAATAGTTGCTGCCACATCTTCAGGCGCTGAACCATAACCCGCCTCAATGTCCGCCGTCACGGGTACTTGCACCGCCGCGACGATGCGTGCGATGATCTCCAGCATTTCATCACGACTGATCTGCTGCCCATCAATGTAGCCATTCGCAAACGCAACGCCCGCGCTGGTCGTGGCAATCGCTGGAAAGCCCACATCCTCAAATACACGCGCGCTAACGACATCCCAGGCATTCGGCAGCAGCAGCGACTCCCCTTCTTGATGCAGTTTCAAAAAACGCTCAGCTTTTTCGTGCTGTGAAGTCATCATTTTCTCTTTCTAAATTGTGGCGAAAATATATTTTCCACTTTTCAGTGTAGCGCTGCTGTAAACCCTGTAAATCACCGCTTAGCACCTAACCTTAGAAGCCATTTGAAAAGTCACATTAGGGCTAAACGCCGTACCATAAGGCGCACCATTGCGGCATGAATCATAGCGCTACTGGTGCGGGGATAGTATTCGTAGTCCTTGCTCAAGCGTCTAAAATTGAGCAACCAAGCAAAGGTGCGCTCGACAATCCAGCGCTTGGGCAAGACTTGAAAGCCTTGGGCATCATCTGAGCGCAGCACCACTTCCACTGTCCACCCACATAAGCGTTGTACCCATTCAATGAACTCGCCGCGATACATGCCATCTGCCCAAATCCGCTTGAGCCGTGTGCACACTCCGCGCACGCTCAACAACAAACGGATGGCTCCTTCACGATCTGGCAAATCCGCCTCCGTCACCAGCACACCCCACACCAATCCCAGCGTATCCACCAGCAGATGGCGTTTGCGTCCTTTGACTTTTTTGCCTGCATCATAGCCGCTTATGCCCCCTTTTCTGTCGTTTTGACCGACTGACTATCCACGATGGCAGCGCTAGGGGTTGCTTCCCGTCCTTCTGCGAGGCGCACTTGAGCGCGCAGTTTGGTGTTCATCCGCTCCCATGTCCCATCCCTACTCCAGGTATTGAAGTACTCGTAGACCGTGCCTTTCGGGGGAAAGTCGTGCGGCAGCATGTCCCATTGGCAACCCGTTTTCAGGACATAGAAGATCGCATTCAGCACTTCACGCATATCGCTGCTGCGTTTCCGTCCGCCATTTTTAGCGGGTGGGATCAGCGGCTCAAGCTGTTTCCACTCCGCATCGCTTAAATCACTGGGGTATGGTTTTTGTCTCATTCTCCCAGTCTAGCTTTCTTCCCAAGACTTTTCAAATGACCTCTTAGAAGTCAGGTACTAAGCGGTATAGTCGGCTTACGAAACGGCTTCTAATTCGCGTTCCTGTTCGAGCAGCGCGCGCTTGCGTTCAATGCCCCATTTGTAGCCACCGAGAGCGCCGTTCTCGCGGACAACACGATGGCATGGCACAATCAGCGCCACATGATTCGCGCCGCAGGCATTAGCAACCGCGCGCACCGCTTCTGGCTTGCCGATTTCGCGCGCAATCTCAGTATACGAACGAGTCACGCCGTAAGGAATTTCGCGCAGCGCATCCCACACACGCCGCTGAAACGCCGTCGCCTGAATATCCAATGGCAGATCAATGCGCGTCCTATCGCCATCCAGATAACTTAGAATGGCGTTGACGGGTTCGCTCAAGTCGTTGGCGGGCGTAATCTCTGCGGCGGGATATTCTTCGCGCAGCGCATCGACCACAAACTCCGGGGTGTCACCGATGGTTACTGAACACACGCCGCGTTCCGTCGCCCCGACCAACAGATACCCTAACGTGCATGGCGCAATAGTGTAGTTAATTTTCATGTCCTTGCCCCCTTTGCGATACTCGCTTGGCTTCATGCCTAATTGTCCCGAATACACGCGACTGCTGCTGTTGTAGCCCGCGTCATACATGGCGCGTGTGACGCTTTCACCCTCGCGCAGTTCCGCCTTAAAACGCTGTAAACGCTGCGCTTCGGCGTACTGGCGCGGTGAAACGCCTGTCTCGCGCTTAAAGATGCGCTGAAGATGAAATGGGCTGACGTGCAGCGCCGCGCCGAGTTCATCCAATGTGGGCGCGTCTTCTAAATGTGCATCAATGTAAGCGCACGCCTGCTTGACCATTGCCACCTGCGAATCCACCTCATCGGGGCGGCAGCGGCGGCACGCCCAGACGCAGCGAGCCGCCGGTCGTGGTCTGCTTGAAGGTGGTGTTGCGATTCCTGCTCAGGTAATTG
>CALMZT010000049.1 GCA_937870805.1 uncultured Chloroflexota bacterium | reverse complement strand
CTCTATTTAACCCCTTTTAAACGCTTGATGCGAAATTGCGGCGGCGGCAAAATCAACACTTGCCGCAAGTTGTGAGGCTGATTATGCGGCGATTGCTGCATAATCAGCCCTGATGCTATATCTAAGCGTTGGCTGTAACATTGCAAAACACTGGCTTGTGAACATGATCTTCCTGAACAGCTACCTACTCAAGCCAGCATAACACAAAGTGAGGCGCATTTGAGTTCCTTTTGACACTTTAATGCGCGATGTAATGTAAATGCCCATTTTCACATCAGATGTTTCTACGCTTTTGTTTACAGCTTTAAAAAACTCGAAAAATTAAGGCGTATCTATCGACCTGCCCGTTGCAATTTGCTGGGTTTATGGTGTATGTTGAGGTATCGCTATATCTGAGACTTCAACAGATAAGGAAACCTACATGATTAAAAGACTCTTTTTGCTGGCGCTTGTGCTGCTCGTGGCGATTCCCGCTTCTTTCAGCGTGCTAGCACAGGATGATCTCACGCAGACACTTGAACTCCCTGAGTTTGGCTTCACAATGGATTTTCCCGATGGTTGGGAACAAACCGGCGACGCGACAGATGATGGCTTTGTCGTCCTAGCCGAAGATAACCGCGACTTTGAGAATGTCGGCGATTTTGCCAGCTTACGTGGGCAAGTCGTCATTCTTATCCCTCTACCAGACGATTCCCTTGAAGGGCTGGGTGAAGACGCCGCTGCGCGTTTAGCTGCGTTCGCCGATAATTTCAGTGCGGACTTGCGCGCGCGCGATGTTGATCAGGTTGATATTGAAGGTGGCTATGATACCTTCATCGGCGTGCCCGATGTTGAAGATGGTTTTGCTATTATCGCTGAAGTCGACGGCGGAGAGGGTTTCGCCTTCTTCGTCATTGCGGCTTCGCCTGCCGATGATGCCGACGCCATGGAAGAAAATTTCACCGCCATGCTGGATACCATCAATATCAGTGCGCCTGAAGACACTGGCGGCGGTGACAGTGGTGGCAGTGTCGATGTAAACCTTGACGACGCCGAATCGATTGAATACGGCGACAGCGTTGAGGATACCATTGATGATGATACCCCCGTGCTCGTCTATTCCTTTGAAGGTTCAGCAGGCGATGTCGTCACTATTACGTTGGTTAATTCCTCACGCAATCGCGGGCTTGATCCCTTCCTCCAATTGTTGGACGAAGATGGTAATGTGATCGAAGAGAACGACGATGCTGATTCAGATGCCGATCTGGGCGATTCGCTCGACTCACATATCGCTGAAGTTGAACTGCCTGCTGATGGAACTTACTTCATTGTCGCGTCGCGCTTTGGTCAGGCGAATGGCAGCAGCGAAGGCGACTTTGAGCTGACCATCGAAGAAGGCGAAAGCAGTGGCGGCGGCGATGGTGGCGGTGACGGTGGCGGCGACAGCGGTGGTGACACGGGTAATATTGACGCTGAAACCATCGAGTACGGCGATACCGTCGAAGGCGAAATCACTAATGACACGCCGTTTGTTTACTATGTTTTCGAGGGACAGGAAGGCGATGTCGTGACGATCACCTTGATCGATACCTCACGCGGCGGCGACCTTGATCCTTATGTCGGTCTGGTCGATGAGAATGGCGAAGTGGTCGCTGAGAATGATGACGCTGAAAGCAGTGCTAACCTGGACGATTCGTTCGACTCACAGATCACCGAGTTTGAACTTCCCGAAGATGGTGTCTACACCATCGTCGCCACCCGCTATCAATTTGAGGACGGCGACAGCGAGGGCGAGTTTGAACTGACGCTAGAAGGCGATAACTAAACAAAACTTGTAGGGGCTTGACATGTCAAGCCCTGCCACGACATTACACAGAACGGGACGGTGATGAGCCGCTCCCGTTTTTGTGTTCAGCCTAAATTATCCCCTCGTGCTCGCTGTTCTCGATGGTACGTTTTCCCTTATCTCTCTGTTCTTCTTTGCGACCAATATTGTACTCAACGCTGCGCCTTTGCGGTTTGTTTTGTATTTGTTGAACATTGAACGCTATTTTCAGGAGAGCTTATATCGAAAGTAGGGCGATTGCATGAAATTTAATGAAAAGGCTGTGAGGGTTTACAACATATTTGTAGGGACAAGCGTACAGGGCTGAGCAGCGGGCGAACACACCGGTTCTCAAGCATCAAGATAGGTCTTAATGCTTCCCGCAGCGGGTTCAAAACCCGCCGCTAGACAAAATCTGCAAACCTCTCAAGAGGTTGGTGAACCCACATGCGGCGCGAGAACAACCCTTTTAAGGGTTTCCAA
>CALMZT010000048.1 GCA_937870805.1 uncultured Chloroflexota bacterium | reverse complement strand
ATCATATCGTCGTTGGCAGCATGGCACGCGCCGGAGTCCGCAGCCAATGACACCGCTGACCGTCAGGAGCACACGCACAGCAGACTTGCCGGAAGAAGTTCGCGCTGAGGTCATTCGCGTGTGTATTGACGCGCATCAGGTGGAAGATTTCAAAAACCTGTTTTCGTTCCTTCCGCCTGATGGTTTGCATTTTCTTGGCTATCTGGATGACGAGTTGGTGAGCCATGCCGTTGTCACGACGCGCTGGTTGCAACAGGAAAATTTGCCGCTGATGAAAACAGGCTACATTGACGCCGTAGCCACAGCACGCGCTCATCAAGGCAAAGGGTACGGCAGCGCGGTGATGCGCTCACTCGCCTCCAATATCCCCGACTACGACATTGCCTGCCTCGAAACGAGTGACGCATCGGGATTTTATGCTCGACTTGGTTGGGAACTGTGGCGCGGCGCGCTGGCGGGTAGATCGGAAGACGGACTCATCCCGACGCCCGACCAACAAGGCATCATGATCTTGCGCCTGCCACGCACACCAGAGTTAAACTTAGACAGTCTCTTGACCGTCGAAGTTCAGGGACGTATTTGGTAGTTCTACAGAACATCTGATGTGAAATAGACACTTACATTACATCATGCATTAAAGTGTCAAAAGGAACTCAAATGCGCCGCGCTTTGTGCTATGCTTGCTTGAGTACGAAGCGTCTTAGGAAAGATCATGTGTATACAACCATGTTTTGCAACGTTGCAGCCGCCACGCCACCCCTTAGATCAGGCAGTAAGGGTTAATTATGCGGCAATTGCCGCACAATCAGCCTCACACTTTGCAGCAATCGTTTCTTTCGCCGCTGCCGCAATTTCAACATCAAGCGTCTGAAAGCTGAACGCTTCCCATGATTACCAGTCTGCAAAACGAACGGGTAAAACTGGCGCACGCGCTGCAAAATCAGACGAAAGCGCGGCGCAAAGAAGGCAAAATTGCCCTCGAAGGCGCGCGCCTCATCCGTGACGCCTGTGAGCAAGGGCACGTCCCCGATTTCCTCTTCCACACCGCCAAAGCGGACGCAGGATTATTCGAATTTCTGCAAGCGCGCCGTTATACACTGCTGCCTGTCTCCGATGAAGTCATGCGCCACATCAGCGACACCGAAGCCCCCTCCGGGATTGTCGGCGTGTTCCCCATGCCGCAGCCAACACTGCCCGATCATCCGCAGCGTGTACTGATTCTCGATTCTATCCGCGACCCTGGTAACCTTGGAACGATCTTGCGCACGGCGGCGGCGGCGGGTGTACAAGCTGTGCTGCTTTCGCCCACCTGCGTTGACCCCTACAACCCGAAAGCCCTGCGCGGCGGCATGGGCGCGCATTTCCGCATTCCCGTCGTCGCTCAAAATTGGCAAGACATCGCCGCATATGCGCAAGCGCTCAACATCTACTTAGCAGATGGCGAGGGCGATGTAGCTTATCACGATGCCGATTGGTCGCGGGCGTGGGCACTCATCATCGGCAGCGAAGCGCACGGCGCAGGCAGCGAAGCACGACAACTGGCACACGCGCGTATCACCATTCCGATGGAGGCACAAAGCGAGTCGCTGAACGCAGCAGCAGCAGCAGCCGTGATTCTTTTCCACGCGGTTCACGCACGCTAAACGATACAAAATTGCAACTTCACGCAGTAAATCCCCGCTGAGTCTCTTCGTTTAATATTTTGCGCTATACTAGAAAAAACTTAATCCTGATCTCTTAAAGAACACCATGACCTTACGCCAAAAAACGCTGCTCATTATTGGACTTATCTTTGCAGCCCTCGTGGTACTGCTCTCGATCCTGACGCGCACACTGCTCCTCAGCAGCTATGAGGCGTTGCAGGCACAGGATACGCACGAAAACGTCCAGCGCGTGCTGAACAGCATCGAACGCGAAGTCGAACGTCTGACGAACAGTGTCAACGACTACGCACGCTGGGACGATACCCTGACATTCGCGCAAGACTTAAACCCCGAATACGTCGAATTAAACCTCTCAAGCTCAACCTTCACAGCGTTTCAAATCGATTTCATGGTGTTTGTCGCTCCCAACGGCGAAGTTATTTTCAGCAAAGGCATGAACCGCAGCGACGAAACTGAGCTTGCTGTACCGCAGGACATTTTAGATTACGTCATCCAGCATCCGACACTCTACCAATTCACAAACGTCGATGATCTCACAGGCGGCTTTGCAGTTCTGCCGGAAGGCTCCGCGATGATCGGGGCTTCGCCTATTCGCAGCAGCGCCAACACTGAACCCATCGGCGGCGCGCTCGTCTGGATACGTTTGCTGGACAGCGCTGAGATGGCGCGGCTCTCGGAGATTACGCAGCTTTCCGTTGATCTACGCCCTGTCAACGACGCACAGCTTCCAGCCGACTTCCGCGACGCCCTGCAACAATTCAACAGCACAACACCGATGCTCATCCGTCCTCTCAGTGATGATCGCAGCGCTGGCTATACGCTGTTAAACGACATTGTTGGTAATCCAGCGATTATGCTGCGAGTCGATACGCCACGCAGTATCTATCTACAGGGTGAACAAAGCACATGGTATTTCATCGCGGCGCTGGTGATTTTGGGCTTGGTGGCTGTGATTACGACGACGCTGCTGCTCGAACGTCTCGTGTTAGCACGTTTAGCCAGCTTTAACGCCGATGTTCAGCGTATCAGCGAAACGAACCTCACAGGACGTGTTGCAGTCACAGGAAATGATGAACTCGCCAGGCTGGAAAGCGACATCAATAAAATGCTCACCACGATTGAAGCCGCGCAAAACGAACTGCGCACAGCAAAAGATGCCGCGGAACAAGCCAACCGCGCGAAAAGCACATTCCTGGCGAACATGAGCCACGAACTGCGTACACCGCTGAACGCCATCATGGGTTTCCTCTCCATTATGATGATGAATGGCAAGCTGGATACAAAAGACGCTTACCGCGCGCAGCGTGCTTACGCCAACAGCGAACGCCTGCTCAACACTATCAACGACATTCTGGACATCAGCCGCATCGAAGCGGGACGCCTGCAAATTGTTCCTACACCGTTCAGCGTGCGTGATACAATGGAATCCATTCGTTCACAGATGGAACTGTTGGCAGAAGAAAAAAGCCTGCCGATCACGCTGCACGTCAACGAAAACGTGCCTGGCGTCATCGAAATGGACGGTGACGCCCTCACCAAAATCATCACCAATCTGATGAGCAACGGCATTAAATTTACCGAAAAAGGCAGCGTCAACCTCGACATCTATGCGACGGGGGGACAGCTCATCATCAAAGTGAGTGATACAGGCATCGGTATCGCACCGCATATGTACGACCTGATTTTTGAGAGCTTCCGACAAGCGGATGAGTCCTCGACACGCGCTTTTGGCGGTGTGGGGCTGGGCTTGGCGATTGTCCAGAACTTATGTAAAGCTATGCAAGGCAGTGTGCGCGTCGAAAGCACGCTGGGACAAGGCAGCACCTTCACTGTGACGCTGCCGTTTGCGCACGTCAGTCAGCAGGTCGTATGAGTATGTGGCGCATTCTGGTGGTAGAAGACGAACCCGATGGGCAGGAAGTCGTAATGGACATTCTCGATTATCATGCCATTCCCTCTGAAGCGGTGGGTACTGCTGAGGAAGCGTTGAAGCGTTTGGCGCGTGAACAGTTTGATGGGGTCGTAATCGACCTCGCGCTGCCGGGTATGGATGGCTTCGGCTTGGTGCGCGCGATTCGGGAAGATGGACGTTTCGATGCCCTGCCGTGTATCGCCTGTACCGCGTTTCATACGTCGATGGTCAAAAAAGAAGCGCTGGACGCAGGTTTCAATGCCTACTTTCCCAAGCCGCTGGACGATCATGCCTTCGTCCGTGAACTCAAGCGGCTGATTAAAAAAGATTAGTGTTCTTCGTCGTTTGTGGGAATACGAATCACCTTCAAAAAGTCAAGCACATTGACGATCTGAATATTTTGATATGGATTCAAAACTAACAAATCTTTATCTTCAGAAACAATGTACTGAGATGATCCAGTAACCGCGCACGCCAGAAATATATCATCTTTAGGATCACGCCCAATGGCAGGAACATCTGTAACTACAATCCGTTCACCTTTTGAAAGTCTTTGCAGCAACTCTCCCACAACCGAATCGGTCAACTGAAACTTTGTACGCACTTTTGGACGGTTCAACACATCTTCGATTTCTGCAAGGGTTGCTTCAGAGACTAACAAAATATAGTTGTCCACCAGATCGTAGACAACTTGTGCGGGCAGTGAGCGACGGTTAATGACGGCTCGGAGTAAAACCTGTGTATCAATCACGGCTCTGGGCTTTGCGCTCACGTCGCACCTCATCCAGAGCCTCATCTAACACACTATTGATTTCATCTTCACTCATCTGTGCAGTCAATTCATGTGTAGGGCGCATCAACACTTCTATCGCGCGAATTTCCTCTGCTGGCACAGCCCATACGGTTGTTAATCGCCTTTGTTGAATATAGCGATTAACAGATTCTAGTTCTTCTCGCGAAAGTTCATTGATGATTCCGTATAACTGTTGTAAATCCGTCATCTCATACCGCCCTTTTCTTTATTACCCATTATACTGTATGTAAAATCTCAGCTTGGAGACTACCCACCGTGCTCCGCTTCTTCTTACTCAGCATTGCGCCCCTCGCTCTCTTGTTGGTGCTGCTCACCACCGCGTCGCTTGCCATTGGCGGCTTACACCCCGCGCATCCAATGAGCACGCAGTTGACGTGGTGTGAAAGTCAAAACATCTGTTGGCTGGGCATCACCAGCATAGACACGCCGATTGCAGATGCACGCTATGCCCTTGAGATGGCAGGCTATCAAGCCACTGACGCGAACTACTACACGCTGCAAACCCCATCAACCCACTGTTTGGCGCGCGTCATGCCTGTGGCATCGGACACCAGCCTGATCGGCGCGTTAGGCATTCAATGCAACGAGCTGCGCCTGAGTGAAATTATGCGTACCCTTGGTGAACCAGATCGTGTCGGTACTCACTGTGATGGCAGCTACGTTGTTTACTACGGACGCAACTTTTTCATCAACATCGGCACCACGCTTTCACCCAATCAGCCTGTAGAGTGGATGGTGCTCTCACGCATCCTGACGGGGTATTATGAACGGCGCTGGTATGGATTCGCGCTGCCCTGGCGCTACGCAGAAAGCAGTTGTTAAATCGCTAAAAACCATGTTCCGCTACCTCTACCCTATCACTTTACTCACCCTGTTGCTGTTGGCGCTGCTGGTCAGCGGCGCGATTGCCTTAGGCAGCACACAATCTCCGCCTTCTGCATTAGCGGGTTTCTCGCCCTGTGAGGGGAACGAATGGTGCTGGTTCGGCATCAGCCCTGATCGTACCGAAGTTGCTCAGGCTGAGCAGATTTTGTTCAGACACGGCTACACCCTCGAAAGCATCTCCACCCACCGCTACCTCGCACCGCCGGAATCCAATCTATGCGATGTGCAGACGTATACACGCTTTGGCGAAATGTATCTGTTCGCACTGGTGTTGGAATGTCACGGGGTGCGCGTCGGTGATCTCACCTCTATCTTTGGCACGCCCACAGGATTCGCCATCACCAGTTCACCAAACAGCGGCACAGGCTTCAACCCACCGCCCGCGCTGGTCTTTGGCGAAGCCCTTATTGTCACAAAACCGCAGTGGGTGTCACTTTATGGCGACATCACCGAAATCTGGCTCACGCGCACTTCTTCGACGGCAATGACCGTGCGTGAATGGCGTAGTTTCAACGAGTACAGCTTGTGCCAGCTTCAGCCTTTCACCTACGGCTGTTGACAATGCTACGCGTTTATTGCGGCTATATACTCATCGTAGAGGTGTTGTTCACGGCGCTGATGACATTAGCCATACTCATTGGCAGCACACAGCCACCTCATCCGTCACTTGCAGGACTCGCTGTGTGCGGCGATACTGTCTGCTGGCACGGCATCAGCGTTCGCACGTCCACGAGTGACGATGTGTATCGTGTCCTGGCGCAACAAGGTTACACGCTGATCGACACCTACATCTTCTCGACTGATCTTGTCGCCACGCGCCCGGACTCCTGCGCCTTTCGCGTCCATCTCACACCCGACAATGGCATCAACCTGCTCAATCTCAACACATGCCCCAATGTGCTTCTAGGCGACGTGATGGCGCTGTTCGGCACGCCTGATGATTTAAGTGTTTGTGATACGCGGCTGACGCTGTACTACAATCCTGGGCATACTGTAGAGGCGCGGCTTGACGACAAGGGTGGATTTTCCATGTATTCCGAAGTGTTCACAGTTACGTTTTATCCTCTTGAGCGTCCTCATCGTTGGAATGGATTTGCGCCCATCTGGCGCTATCAACAGCTTTATCCAATTGCACCTTTCATCTATCCCTGCTTCTGAGACAATAGTCGGATGATACGTTTTGCGCTCAAGCTCACGCTGCCACTCTCAATCCTGCTCATCATATTCACTGCTCTGAGCGTCACATTCGGCAGGATGAAACCGCAGAAATCCGCGCTCGTCGGCTTTGGCTATTGTTCTGGCGTACCCTGTTGGATGGACATTGATCTGAATACCAACGATATGCTCACCGCCGATAGAATTCTCACGCTCGGTGGTTATCAGGGCAATCTTGGGTCACGTTTCTATCGATCACTCGATAATCGCTGTGATGTCGTCCTGATGGTGGATGTTTATGGTGATGAAGTGATTTCGGGGCTGCAACTGGTCAACTGTCGTGGGCTGTTCATTGGTGACCTGATCGGCGTTTTTGGCGTGCCAAATCGGACATGGGTGAACGGTTTTTGTGATTGGGTACTGGAATACTCACGTCAAATGTATATCTACGTGGATGGACAAATCACGCCCGGTGTGGGCGCTGTCCAACTGCTGCCTGGTCGCTCAGTCGTACAGATTGACTTTACTCGCCAGCCTGGCAACACGACGGGCAGCGGGCGCTGGCACGGCTTTACGTCATTCTGGCGCTACGCACAGCTTGAACCCGATGCGTACTCAGGAGCGAACTGCGGCTAAAAGGTTATCCATGATCCGATTGTGGTTCAAGTTTTCTATTATATGCACAGCACTTTTCATCATTCTGATGGCATTCGCCGTCGTTTTGGGAACACTCACCGCTGCTAACCCCGTGCTGATGGGTTTTGAGCAGTGTGCGGATATGCCGTGCTGGTTGCACATCGACCTGCGTACCAATACTCCAGAGGAAGCCATCGCCTTCCTCGACGCGCGTGGCTATGAAACAGTGGACAACGTGAACTATCTTCCGCCATCAGGCTCAGACTTGTGTGACCTCGTGCTTGGTCAGGGCTTCATCAGCGACGAAAGCAAAATGTCATCGTTACAGTTGTTGAATTGTGGTGATTTACGTTTGGGGGACATCATACAACTGTTGGGCTTGCCGCCCCTTATTGCCAATGACTGCTTTAACAATTGGGTGCTGTGGTACCACAACAGTATCGCGGTCTTCATCACGGGCGACGTATCCACGATCTCGAGCACCAGCGAGTTCGGCAGCTGGATCCCGATCGGCCGGCCGTCGAGCCGGATCGTCCCGGCGCTCGGCGTCTCGAAGCCGGCGAGCAGCATCAGCGTCGTCGTCTTGCCCGAGCCCGACGGGCCGAGCAGCGCGAAGAACTCGCCCTGGCCGACCTCGAGATCGACGCCGTCCACGGCGACCGCATCGCCGAACGACTTGCGCAGGTCGCGCAGGACGAGGGCGGGGCGCGCGCCGTCGGGCCGCGCGGGAGTGGGCGCGTCGGGGGCGGTCATCGGGCGGGCGCCTGGCGGCGGGCGACGAATGCGAGGAGGAGGACGGTCGTCGTCACCGCGAGGACCGTCGTGGCAACCGCGGCCACCGTCGGATCGACGACCTGGCGGACCTGCTCCCACATCTCGACCGGGAGCGTCCGGAAGCGGGCGCTCGTCAGGAAGATCGAGACGACGAC
>CALMZT010000047.1 GCA_937870805.1 uncultured Chloroflexota bacterium | reverse complement strand
GTCCGTGACCCATCGAAGCCCCAAGCTTTAGCTGTGGGGGGTAGTCACATTTGTTGATGATCTATTTTACGGATGCGTTATTTATGGTTGTTCAGCTTGCCGATATTGCCCTTGCCCGCTACCGTCTCAGCCGTTATTTAGAGCCTACACCGCTGGAAGCCGCGCCTTCTTTGGGCGAAAACGTGTGGTTGAAACTGGAAAACACCAACAAAACACATTCCTTCAAAATTCGTGGCGCGCTGAACGCTATGCTCAACCTGAGCGACGCAGACCGTGCGCGCGGCGTGATTACGGCGTCATCAGGCAACCACGCGCAGGGGATTGCCTGTGCTGCATCCCTGCTGGGCGTGCGTGCCAGTGTCCTCATGCCCTCACATACGCCCAAACGCAAGGTCAACGGCGTGCGGCGTTATGGCGCGGAAGCGGTGCTGTTCGGCGCGACATATGACGAAACCGAAGCCGAAGCTCGCCGCCGCGAACGCGATGAAGGACTGACGTTCATTTCGCCTTACAACGACCCATACGTTGTCGCAGGCGCGGGCACAACGGGCTTGGAAATCCTCGAAGCGCTGCCCGATGTCGAGCGCGTGCTCGTGCCTGTCGGCGGTGGCGGCTTGATCTCTGGCATTGCCATTGCCGTCAAAAGCCTGCGCCCATCAGTAGAAGTCATCGCCGTTAGTGCCGAATCTGCGCCCGCGCCTTATAACTGGCTCAACGGCACAAATCTACCGCAAGTGTGGGATACATTAGCCGAAGCGCTCTCCGGTGAAATCGAGCAGGGGTCGATCACGCTGGAGTTGATGAAGCGCTGCGTAGATCGCGCGGTGCTGATCTCAGAGCAGGCGGTAGCCGACGCCATGCGCTGGATGGTCGATGAGCAGGGCTGGATGATCGAAGGCGGCAGCGCAGTAGGCATCGCGGCGCTGCAAACAGGCACAGTTGTAGCAGATGGCAAACCGACAGCGGTGGTTGTCAGCGGCGGCAACGTCGATGGCGAGACTTTAAGACAGGTGTTAGGTTAATGGTTGAGATTAGAGAATGCGTTATAATCTCGCGCCATGAAATCGGCACATGTGCATCCGCGTCCATTGATTGACACCCTCACGCAGTACGGCGCGTTGGCGCTGTGCGTCGTGCTGCTGCTGGCTGCGTTGGGACAAATCATGGCGCTGGCTGTCGGCGCGCCGGGGTCATTCGTCCTCACAGCGCTGCTGACACTGGCGTTCGTGCCGTTTATTTTGCTGTTGACGGCTGCCACCCCCGCCATCATTGTGACGCCCGAAGGCTTGACGATCCAGCCGCGCGTGTGGCGTGAGCAGTTCGTAAGCTGGGATGCCGTGCGCGCAATCAAGGACTATCCACTGCTGCCGCCAGAAGATGGCGAAACGATGCGCAAAATAATCAGCGGACGCAAAAGCTACAGCCCGGCGCGCGGCAAAATGCTGGTCATTCCGCAGTTGCCGCCGCAGTATCGCATCGCCGGCTGGTTGGCGGGCGAAGGATTGACCCCGGTGATCGCCGTCACCAACCGCACGCACACCGATTATGAGCATCTGATTGAACAACTTGAACATTATCTAACGCTAAGGGTAATGCCATGACCACGTACCGTAAAGTGATCGTGACGCAGTTTGATCGGAATTTTCATGACGCGCTCGAAGTCGTTGACATCCCTTATGAAGCGCCCGCCGCGAACGAAATCCGCGTGCGCAACCTGTACGCCGGGGTAAATATTGCCGATCTGATGATGGTCGCCGGACGTTCCGTCGCCAACACGTCGCCGCCCTTCGATTTAGGGGTCGAAGCGGCGGGCGAAGTCGTGGAAGTCGGCAGCGAAGTCAAGCAGTTCAAACCGGGCGATCAGGTAGTCACGGCGATTTATGGCAACGGCTTCCGCGAGTATTCCAATCTCGACGCCAACCTCGCCATGTTGATCTCACGCGCCACGCCGGAAGTGATGGCACTGGCACTCAGCGGGGTCACGGCGTCCATCGCGCTGGATATTGTCTTGAAAATCCAATCAGGCGGGCAGGTGTTCCTCGTGAGCAACGCAGGCGGCAGCACCGGACACTTCGCCGTGCAGTTGGCGCGGATGCAGGGCAATCGCGTCGTCGGCGTGTGCGCGGGCGATAAACAGGCGGCGATGGTACGCGCCCTGCACTGCTGCGAACGGGTGATTGACCTGAGCCATGAAGATCTCGACGCCGTGCTGCGCAGTGAATATCCTAGCGGTGTGCAGATGGTGTACGAGTCGATGGGCGGCAGCGTGTTCGACATCTGCTTGCAGCATTTGACGCCGCGCGGGCGCATCGTCAGCGTGGGTTCAACCTCTGACCAACTCGCCGCCGATTCGCCGCACACGCTGTATCTGTATGAGCATCTCGTGCGCAAGTCCGCCACACTCTACGGCTTTACGCTTGCCGATTACGCGCAGTTCGTGCGTGGGCATTTCAATCATTTGCTCGAATTGTATTACGCCGACAAGCTGAAATCGGTAGTTGATCCGCGCGCCTTCATGGGCTTAAACAGCGTGCCCGACGCACTGAATTATCTGCTCGAAGGCAAGAACACCGGAAAAATCGTGGTGAGAATTTAGTGGAAAGTGAAAAGCAGAAAGTCAGCAAGACAGATTTTCAGCGCCTTCAGTGCGCTTCCAATTTCTATAGGACTTACGCAGTTGACCCATGAATTGTGCCTGAACAAGGGGTTTAAACCCCTTGTTCGTGAACCCAACTGCGTAACTTCTATTCTATTCAGCCTATTGGCTTTAGCCATAGGCGGCGTAAAACATGCATTTACTTTCTACTTTGAACTTTTGAAGGTGAAAACTTATGCCTACCTATCGCAAACTCATCGCCGCCCGCCACAGCACCAACTTCCGTGAAGCCACCGAAATCGTGGATGTGCAACGCCGTGACCCCGCGCCCAATGAAATCCTCGTGCGCAATCTGTACACGGGTGTCAATGCTTCTGATTACATGATGGCAGCAGGCATGTATATCTCGCCCACACCTGTGCCGTTTGATCTCGGCGGTGAAGCGGCGGGTGAAATCGTCGCGGTGGGCAGCGATGTCCACAATTTCAAAGTCGGCGATCATGTGCTGACGTTGGGCGGCGGCTATGGCGAATACAATTATCAGCGCGCGGCATACGCTATGCCCATCCCCAAAGCCAGGCCCGAAATCGTCAGTCTCGGCGTCGGCGGCTTAACGGCGATCATGGCGCTGGAACTCGTCGGTGAGATGAAAAGCGATGAAACGGTGCTGGTGACGGCGGCGGCAGGTGGCACAGGTCACTACGCGGTGCAGCTTGCCAAACTCGCGGGCAATCATGTGATCGGCACATGCAGTTCCGACGACAAAGCGGCATTGCTCAAGTCGTTAGGCTGTGATCGCGCGATCAACTACAAAAATGAAAACGTGCGCCAGGTTCTCAAGGCAGAATACCCCAAAGGCTTAAACATCGTTTTCGAGTCGGTTGGTGGTGAACTGTTCGATGCGTGCCTGCGCCATCTGGCAGTACGCGGGCGGCTGATTACCATCGGTTTCATCGCCGAGTATCCGAATGCGCAAAAGATCGAAACGACGCGCGTTCATACCTTCCTCATCCCCAAATCGGCGTCCGTGCGCGGCTTCTGGCTCAATCACTACCTGCGTGAAGCGCCGCAGTATTTAGTGAAATTGATCGACTTGCTGGAAAGCGGCAAGCTCGTTTCCGAAGTCGATGCGATGGCTTTTCATGGACTCGAATCGGTTGCCGACGCCGTAGATTATCTGTACACAGGTAAAAATCACGGCAAGGTGCTGGTACGCTATTGATGTGTTTAGTCGTCTTCTCAACACCCTGCAAGTGAGTTTATCCTCTCGCACTGGCGCGGGCTGAAAAAACCTGGCTGGTGGAAGCGCTGGCAAGAAGCACAACATCACTCATCTTGAATAGAACCGATTTCAAAATTCACCATCGTAGGGGGCGACCAATGTGTCGCCCCACTCAAGAAGCAGATTATGAAATGACTTGTAGATAAAACCACTACAGAACGCTAGGGCGATTGCATCAAAATCACAGTTTGGCTCAAGAAAGGTCAAGAGTGTCATTGTAGGGGCGCACCAACGTGTGCGCCCGCTCAGGTCTTTCCCTACAGATATATTGTGAACCCTCATAGCCTTTTCATTAAATTTCATGCAATCGCCCTACACCGCCGTTGAGTAGAGAGACGAATTATTTTGTCCATCTTCAAGCTCCTGAACACTATGCTGATACTTGGTTGAATTTGCAACGTTATAGTTCAAGGATAGAACAAAAATTCTAACTCGTCAACCAACATTTTTATATTCTTCCAATATCCACACCTTGAACAGCCACCTGCACTCTGCTACAATGCCCCTTGCTGACCCTATTGGATCAGCAAATTTCACACGCCCGGACTCTGGTGGTGTTGGCATTTTCCGAACAATGGGTTTAACCCATTGTCCACATGAGATGCTTGTCATTAGGGGATGAACGGCGTGATCGTCTAAACACACACAATTTAAGGAGTTCCCATGCCTTCTTCAGTATCGCTGAAGGCGCTTCTCGAAACGGGTGTACACTTCGGGCATCGCACGCCCAAGTGGAACCCCAAGATGAAGCCGTACATTTTCACACAGCGCAACGGTATTCACATCATTGACCTGCAACAAACAATCAATTACCTGAACCAATACTATGATTTAGTGCGCGATATCATCACTCGCGGCGGCACGGTGTTGTTCGTCGGCACGAAGCGTCAGGCGATGGAAACCATCGGGCGCGAAGCGGAACGTGCCAGAATGCCCTACGTCAATCATCGCTGGCTGGGCGGCACGCTCACCAACTGGCGCACCATCCGTGATCGTATCGACACCCTGCGTAAGCTGGAAGCCCGCCGCGACAAAGGCGAGTTTGAACTGCTGACGAAGAAAGAAGCGCTCATCATGGAGCGCAAGATCGAAAACCTGAAGCTGCGTCTCGGCGGTATCCGCGAGATGAAAAAGCTGCCCGATCTCATCATCGTTGTCGATACTAAGCGTGAAACCACCGCCGTGAAAGAAGCCAATACGCTGAAAATCCCGGTGCTGGCACTGGTCGATACCAACGCTGACCCTGAAGTAATTGACTACATCATTCCGGGCAATGACGACGCCATGCGCGCCATTAAGCTGATCGTCAGCGCGCTTGCCGACGCCGTGATTGAAGGCAAGAACATGCGCAAAGGCGGCGCGGATGAAGAAGACGGCAAGGCGGCTTTCGACGAAATCGACCTCACCGCCTACGATCAGGAGAAGGAAGACGACGAGGTATATCTCGGTGCCTCGACGCTTGCCAAGCTCAAGAACATGCGTATTGACGAGACTGAAGAAGAAGCATAAACAGTTTTCCGCGTGTTGCTGAAAACTGAGAACGAACAACTGGAGAATACATGGCAATTAATGCTCAAATGATCAAAGAACTGCGCGATGCGACAGGTGCAGGACCTCTGGATTGCAAGAAGGCACTCGAATCCAGTGCCGGCGACATCCAAAAAGCGAAGGATTTCCTGCTCGAAAAGGGTTTGGCGCGCGCCGTGAAGAAGCTGGGCGCGACAGAGCGTCTAACCAACGAAGGCATCATCGAAGTGTACCAGCACCACGACAAACGTGTCGGCGTGATGGTGGAAGTCAACTGTGAAACCGACTTTGTGGCGAAGACCGAAAACTTCCGCCGCTTCGCCAAAGATGTTGCGCTGCATGTCGCCAATATGAACCCGCAATATCTGCGCCCCGAAGATGTCCCTGCTGACATCGTAGCAGCAGAAAAAGCGGAACAATTGCGCCGCGTGCAAGACGAAGGCAAGCCCGCCAACGTGGTAGAAAAAATCATCGAAGGACGCATGAAGAAGTTCTTCGACGAACGCTGCTTGATGAACCAGGTGTTCATCAAGGATGACAGCAAGACCATCAGCCAACTGCTGCAAGAAACCGTCGCCGTCGTCGGGGAGCGCGTGGAAATCCGCCGCTTCGCCCGCTTTGCGATTGAGAAGGAAACAAATCTTGATGGCGCGTAAATCCGGTATCGGACGAACTGCATAAGCCAACATTTAAGGGATTAGCCTTTGCTAATCCCTTTTTTTTCGCTCAGGTTCAGAAAATTCATATCAGTATAATCATGAGAAAAGGAGCAGTAATGACTACAAACGGCGCAAATTCAAACGGCACTCCATTTTATAAACGGATTATCCTCAAACTGAGTGGCGAGGCGCTGGCGGGCAGGGGCAGCTCTGGCATTGACCCGACGACAGCAAAGGGCATTGCCACCAAAATTAAGAGCATTCATCAACTCGGCGTACAAATCGGTGTGGTCATCGGCGGCGGTAACTTGTGGCGTGGGGCAACGGGCGTGGCGCTGGGCATGGCGCAAAGCACCGCCGACCACATGGGCATGATCGCTACCGTGATGAACGCGCTGGCGCTGCAAGACGCGCTTGAGCACCTGGACGTAAGGACGCGCGTACAGACTGCCGTCCACATGAACACCGTCGCCGAACCTTATATCCGGCTGCGCGCCATTCGCCACCTGGAAAAAGGACGTGTGGTGATTATCGCAGGCGGCACGGGCAACCCCTACTTCACCACTGATACCGCCGCGGCGCTGCGCGCGATGGAAATTGAAGCTGACATCGTGATTAAGGCGACAAAGGTCAACGGCGTCTACAGCGCCGACCCCCATAAAGACCCGACTGCCACACGCTTCGAGACACTGACTTTCCAACAGGTGATTGATGGACGTTACGACGTGATGGATATGACGGCGTTTACACTGTGTCAGGAAAATAATAAACCAATCTTCGTGGTCGATTTCTGGTCAGACGACGCGCTGGTACACGCGGTTCAGGGTAAGCACGATGTTGGTACGCTGATTAGCGGCTGACTTGTAGAGGATGACCATAGGCAAACGCAGTTTGCACGTCATCCCGCGACTAAGTTGTGATGAGGCAGGGCGATTGCATCAAAATCACAGTTTGGCTCAAGGAAGGTCAGCAACGTCATTGTAGGGGCGAACCTGTGTGTTCGCCCGCTGCTCAGCCCTGTACGCTTGTCCCGACAAATATGTTGTGCACCCTTGTAACCTTCAAACTAAATTTGATGCGATTGCCCTGTTCATCACTGCCTGGAGTATTGGCAGAACAACACATTCCACTTTAAACTACACGCTTGTTCTAGCTGTAGTGTAAAATAAGAAGTGTTTACTTAACATTTGATGGAATTATATGTCTGAACCAATTCGTGTGCTGCATTTTGCCGATGCCCATATCGGCATGGAAAACTATGGTAAAACAGACCCCCAAACGGGTTTAAACACGCGCGTAGTCGATTTCGTGCGCCGCATGGACGAGATGTACGAGTATGCTGAAGCCCATGAAGTCGACATCACCATCTTTGCGGGCGACGCTTTTAAGACGCGCGCCCCCAATCCCACATTTCAACGTGAATTCGCGCATCGCATTCGTGATCTCTCTAAACTTGCGCCTGTCGTGCTGCTGGTGGGCAATCATGACCTGCCGCCGAGCGCGTTAAAAGCCTCCAGTATCGAAATCTACGATACGCTGGCGGTGGCGAATGTGTGGGTTGCCGATGACTACAAGCTGAAAATCTTTGACACGAAACGCGGAAAGATCGCAGTTGGCGCTGCGCCGTATCCCATTCGCGCGCGCTTGCTGGAAAAAATGCCAACAACGGGCATGACGATTGCCGAAACTGATGCACACTTGCAAGGCGCGCTCACCGACATTCTGGACGCACTGGCAGCCGAAGCCGACCAGTACAACATGCCGCGCCTGCTCACCGGACACTTCACCGTAAACGGAGCTGTGGTGGGGAGCGAACGCAACATCATGTTAGGGCGTGATGTACAGGTGCTGCCGTCGTCGGTGGCAGACCCACGATGGGATTATGTAGCGTTAGGACACATCCACAAACATCAAAATATCACCGATGGACG
>CALMZT010000046.1 GCA_937870805.1 uncultured Chloroflexota bacterium | reverse complement strand
AGAGCCAATCATCCCAGTTATCAACCACTGAGGCAAAACCCAGTGAGGCTTGCATCGACGTGGATGCAAGCCGTGTGCAAAAAACACAGCCATAGCATTTTGGTGTAAGCTCAAGCAAAGCCAGAAGATAAGGTCTTATGAGTCGTCGAAATAGCAAGCGTCTGCCGCCCAAACCAGGCTGGGCCGTGTACCTGCGAACCAGCAGTGAAGAAGCCCAGAATCCAGAGAACTCCCAGCGCCGCCAGCGTCATACCATCCAGCGGTCATTGTTTGAGCGTACCGATCTGCCAGTGTTCAATGAATACATTGATAATTTGAGTGGCAGGTATGTGGATAATCGACCGGACTACCAGCGGATGCTGGAAGATGCGCGGGCGGGTTGTTTCTCGCATGTTGCTGTCGAGAACGCCGAACGTTTCGGGCGCAACGATGCCGAAGCGCTGATGGCAATTGATGCGCTGCACAACCTGGGTATCGGTGTGCGCTTTGCCGACTATCCTGACCTCGATCCGATTGATCCTGATGACCGTATTCTGGTCAGCCTGTCCTTTACCCTGGCGCGGCGCGAATCGATTAAGCTGGGTCAGCGCGTCACGGGCGGACTGCACGCCAAACTCCGTACCGGAGGCTTTGTCGGCAAAGCCCCGGATGGGTATCTCAACTGTGAAGAGAAGACGGAACAAATCGACAAGACCCGAGCGGGACGTTATAACCGCTGGATTGAACCGGATCCTGAACAGTTCAATGTGTGGCGTACCGCCTGGGATTTACTGCTGACCGACCAGTACACCCTCGCGGAAATTTGCGAAGAACTTCATGCCCGAGGTTATCGGTTTCGCAGTGGGCGACCCTTCGTAACGATCAGTGCCCGCGGCAGACGGAAAGAGGCGGCCAACGGGCTGTCGCGGATCCTTAATAACTGGTTCTATGCCGGTTGGGTCGTCAGCGAGAAAGCCAGCATTCCACCGAAGACCGTGCTGGGACAGTGGAAACCGTTGGTCACGACTGAGGAATTTGAACAGGGTCTTGCCATTCTTGCTGCGCGTCAGAAACACCGCGCCAGCGGCGGACGAGTCCATGATTACCTGCTGCGTGGCTTAGTTTATGTGGAGTTGGAGGATGGCAAGGTGCTGCGTCTCACCGGATCAACGCCCAACGCTGGACGTTCGGGCGGCGGCACGGCTTACTACTGCATCGAAAGCAGTGGTGTCAATATCCTCTGCCGGACGGTGGATGAGCAGATACCCCATGAACTGATGAAGATACAGGTTGACCCTGACCTGATTCCACTCATTCGAAGCCACTACAACGATGAAATCGGCGATAAACTGGGACGGATGCGCCCCGACCAGCGCGCCGACCTCGAACGGAAATTGAAGGATGTTGACGAAGAAGAAGCACGGGCGCTGCGGCTTTACACCATCGGCAAAATCACGGATCATGTGTGGGGCAATCTATGGGAAGAATGGCAGGATCGGCGGCGCACCCTGCGTCATGCGCTGGAGTCTTTGCAGGCGCACAAGGATGTTCATATCGCAAATTTGGATGCAGCTCTCACGATCATTGCAAAAGTCGGTATACTATATAACAAGTTGGAACGCAGCAGTCAAAAGAAGCTGCTGCATGAAATGGTCGACCGGGTAGTTGTTTGCCCGGAGGGAACCATACGACGGATGGAATTGCTACCACCGTTCGCCTATCTGAAAGAAGTTACAGAGCATGTGCGGAACGGTAGTGAAGGTTTTGAGGGAAAAACAAAGACCAGCGCGAAGGCTGGTCAATGTTCGAGTTTACTCTCGTTAAGTGACCCCGGTAGGACTCGAACCTACAACCAATTGATTAAGAGTCAACTGCTCTGCCATTGAGCTACGGAGCCAAATTTGAGGTAAATTATAGCAGCAGCAGGGGGTACGTTCAAGAGTAACTTTACGTCAGCAGCGCCTCGATACTTTCGCGGAACACCTGCGTATGATAGTCAATATCCTCTGCGGTTGTGGCGGGCGAAATCAGCGCCATGTTGTGGAACGGCGTCATCAAAATGCCACGATTGAGTGCAGCAAGGTGCATGTAGCGATCTAAGTCACCGTCGATAGCCGCGGCAGCTTCACCACCATTGCGCGGCGGCTGCGGGCAAAACCAGTACTCGGCGCGGCAGCCCAACTGCGTTACATGCCAGGGCAATCCCTTTTCTGCGATGATGGTTTGCACACCTTCAGTAAAGCGCTGCGCCAGCGGAATCGTCACGTCATAGGCGTCCAGTGTGAGCACATGTTCCAGCGTCGCGCGCATCGCCGCCAGTGACAGAGCGTTACCTGCCAGCGTGCCGCCAATGCCGCCTGTGTCCGAGTCCTCGACGTTGGTGCTTTCTAGAATACGTTGTGCGACTTCAGATGTGAAGCCGTAAACCGCAGCAGGAATGCCGCCTGCAATCGGCTTACCTATCGTCAGCATATCTGGTTGCAAATTGTAGGCTCTGGTGTAGCCACCTGTGCCTGTGCAAATCGTGTGCGTCTCGTCGATGATGAGCAGTGTCCCTGTGCGCCGTGTGATCTCGCGCAGCGCGTCGTGATAGCCAGCATTGGGATGCACAATGCCGATGTTGGTCATCACGGGTTCTGCCAGCACGCACGCCACATCGCCCGACGCTAAAGCCGCCTCCAAGGCTGGAAGGTCGTTAAATTCCACGACTTTTGTCGTTGCCGCGACATCAACAGCAGGACCGATGTTGCTGCGCCGCGCCACGACCTTACCGTCCCGCAGCGTCGCAAACGACTCGTCCACTGTGCCGTGATAGCACCAGTTGTAGACCAGTACATAAGGTCGCTGTGTGATATGGCGTGCTAAGCGAATAGCGAAGCGGTTGGCGTCGGTGGCAGTGAGCGCGACTTGCCAATAGGGTAATCCGAAACGGCGTGTGAGTTCTTCGCCAACCCACAGCGCGTTTTCGGTGGGCAGCATGAATGTTACGCCGCGCTGTACCTGTTCGATCACGGCTTGCACGGACGCAGCCGCTGCGTGCCCAGTCATGGCGCCTGTATCGCCCAAACACAAATCGAGATAGCGGTTGCCGTCTACGTCAGTGAAATGCGCGCCAGACGCCTCTTTGACAAATACGGGAAACG
>CALMZT010000045.1 GCA_937870805.1 uncultured Chloroflexota bacterium | reverse complement strand
CACGCTGGAGGTGCGCGTCTCGAACACGCGGGCGCAGAACCTGTATCGCAAGTATTGGTTTGAGGAAGTCGGCCGGCGCCGCCGCTACTATCGCGACAATGGCGAGGACGCGCTGCTGATGACGGCCGAGCTGCACCCGGGCTACCGGGAGGCCATGCGCCGCCAGATCACCGCCGCGCGCGGCGCGGGCAGCCACTCGGCAGATAAGGGAGCCAGCCAAACAGCATGAACATTCTCATCTTCTCCATGACCCCGCTGTTCCCCAGCCATGCGATGGGCGGCGCACAAAAACAACTCAAGCTGATCGCCGTGTATCTAGCTGAACAAGGACACAACGTCACCATCGTCTGCACGCGGCGGCAGGACACCATGCAGCCGTTTCAATGGCATGAGCGCGCGCAAGTGCTGCCAATCTTCCGTTTCAAACAGCCATATCCTGAGCCTTACGCCACGCCCGCCTATAACATCGCCGCTGCTATTCAAGATGTGGGCGAAATGCTGCTCCAGAATGACGTGTTCTACATCCATGATGGTGGGCTGATCTTCCCCTACGTCTATCAGGACATTCCAACAGTCATCTCGCTGCGCAGCGTCGTCTATTCCGAAACATTGCAAGCAGGCTTCCTGTTTCAAGGCGACTCGCTGATTTTGATCTCCGAACACGAACGCCGTTTCTATGTAGACACCGCAGGACGTTTTTCGCCCGATTACGCCAAACGCATCACGCTCATTCCCAATGGCTTCGACTGGTCACAGTACCAGCCTCGCACTCCACAGCGCGTTCGCTCCATCATCGACGTTGACCGCGCGCAGTACCCGGTGGTTTTGCATCCGCATCGCCCCGAACCCGACAAAGGCTTGCAGCAAACTATTGACGTGGTGGATCTCCTCGTCCACAAATATGGCATCACCAACGTCAAAACGCTTGTGCCCAGATGGATTGATACCGCCATTGCCTCCCACATCCGTGAGTTTTACGAAAATTTCGAAGCGCAGTTAGACGCGCGCGGCATCCGTGATAACTTCATCTTCCACGATTGGATACCCGAAGACCTGATGCCCGAATACTACAATCTTGGCACGCTAACGCTGTGTTTAGGCAGCTTCGTGGAGACCTTCGGCAACGTACCTTACGAGTCGCTGGGCTGCGGGTCGCCTGCCGTTGTCGCGCGTGTGGGTCCTCATCGCGATAATTTACCCGATGTGCTGGTCGATAAAGTGGATTTTGATGACGCCGAAAGTGCCGCTGCCCACGCCGCCAACATCATTCATCAACAGCGCCGCACGTCAGTGGACACCATTGAATTTCTGCACACGCATTTCTCTATCGACAGGATGATGCAGGCTTACGCGGAGACCATCACCAACGTCAAAAAGCACGGCGGCTTAAAATATCATCTACAGCCGATAGACGACAGCACCGTGTTCAAATTAGCGCATTGGTGTTACCTGTCGCCGCGGGGGGTCTATCACGATTTCCGCGCCGATTACGCTCATATTCCTGCGCTGGAAGCGGCGGTTGAGGCGCATCTCGGCGGCTTTTCTCTTGCGCAGGCAGGTGTCGCGCGGGAAGTTGTACTGGACTGGTGGCGCGATGGTTACGTTGTGGCGCAGCAGAAGTGGTGATTTGCATGGATATATTTGTTCGGGCGCACACATTGGTGCGCCCCTGCGTCCACGAAATTCACCACTCTCGCGCTGCCGCGAAATTGATAAGTAATGTTTAATGTCTTAAAATGGATTTAAAGAACGCAGTTTCGCTGAAAGCTGTGGCTGACATCGACACTGAAAGCGAGGGACTCTGATGAACCGTGCGTATCTCTCACTTGGCTCGAACACCCGCCCCGAAGAACATATGAAGCGTGCTGTGGGCTTGCTGCGTGATCGCTGCGATGCCATTTTTAATGTGACGGTTTCGCCTGTGTATGAAACGGGAGCTGTCGATGGTGAAGGGCAGTATCTCAATGCGGCGGCAGTGATCGATACAGAGTTGTCACCGCAAGGGCTGAAAGACTTGATTCTCAGTGATATTGAACAGCGTTTGGGACGCACACGCGACAGCCAGGACGTGACGATTGACCTTGACCTCGTACTGTTCAATGACGAGCAGCACCAGCTTGGCAAGCGTGGTATCCCTGATCCCGCGATTTTAGAGCGTGGTTATATCACTGTACCGTTAGCTGACATCGCGCCGGATTACGTCTATCCACCGACAGGTCAAACGCTGAAAACTATCGCGGAGCGTTTCAAAGACGCCACCGGGATACATAAGCGCGACGATTTGCTGCTATGACTCTAATGACGCCAGCACACCCTCAAACGTCTGCATAAAGCTGTCCCACTCAGCAGCAGGCGCAGTGCCATAGGCGGTCATTGTCATGTCACCGAGTTCAATCGGACGTGTTTCGCTGCGCATTTCCATATCCGTGCTGAGTGTCGGCGGCGTCTCGATATTGCCCACAGCGAACATAATCAACGCCGTATCACCGGGCGCGGCGAAGATCACTGAGGGCGGCGCGCTGGCTTGCCCGCTGATCACTCTCCAGCCCGCCGGATAACGCACCTGAAACGCGCCAGCATCAAACACCTCTCCTGTCAGGACAAACGGCGTACCGGGCGTAAACGTCAACTGCGGCGGCTTCTCCACAGGCATACACCCTGCGAAGAACATACATGCGCTCAACAAGAAAAGGCTGAAAGCTGATTGCTGAAAGCTGATCGCTGTTTTCATGGGGCACGATTCGGCGTATCCGGATTGGTCGCCATGTCACGCGAGGCAGGATCGCCGCATGAGATATAGCCCGCCCATCCCGCAACCTGCCATTGGGCTGTGTTTTCCATGCGCAGATAAATACACACGCCGCTGAAGCCCTCGGCAAATTGATAAGTCGCAATCAACTGCACATCCCAGTTTTGCTCATCAGGCACAGCGCGGCGGAACACAGCACTCTGGAAATTCCCCCATTCCGGCGGCGTATAACCGCCCACACATGCCGACACACTGCCTTCTGGACAATTCGCACGCACATAGTCCTGCATCTGCGGTGAGAGCAATGCAAAAGCTGTGGCATCGTCACCCGTTCCAGCGGCGTTGGCGAAGCGGAGCGCGGCGTCAAAGGCGGGCGTGCTGGGTGGCGTAATAGCAGAAGAGACAATAATCAACAGGATGACGCCCGCGACGAGAGCAAGCGCAATCCACAACAAGCGTTTTGATGGCATAATCAACCTCACTGCGGATTATACTAGGGCGATTGCATGAAATTTAATGAAAAGGCTATGAGGGTTCACAATATATCTGTAGGGAAAGACCTGAGCGGGCGCACACGTTGGTGCGCCCCTACAATGACACTCTTGACCTTTCTTGAGCCAAACTGTGATTTTGATGCAATCGCCCTACGGATTATACACAAATCCAACGGCATCATTGACAACGTAGTTTATAATAGTGATGGATTTTCACGTATTTTTGCATTCAACATGAACAACGATAACCTCATCCTCATTTCCCCTCGTCCAATTCGTGCTGACGCGGTAAAAAATCGCCGCCTGCTGCTGGATACCGCGCGCCGCCTATTCGATGAACGCGGTGTCGAAGTCGTTTGCATGTCGGACATTGCTGAAGCCGCCGGCGTTGGCAAGGGCACCCTTTACCGCCACTTTGCCAACAAAGGGGAGTTATGCCACGCGCTGCTGGATGACGATCAGCGTGATTTGCAGGAACACACGCTGGAACGCCTGCGCACATTCCACGAGCCGCTTCAGAACCTGCGCTGGTTCCTGCCAGAAGTGCTGGCATTTGTCGAGCGCAACAGTCCGCTTTTGCGCGCAGGCATGATTGACGCCGATGGTATCATTCTGGATCAACCCGCCCATCGCTGGTGGCGACAGACTATTCGCGGGCTGCTGCAAGCGATGCACGTACAAGGCGACATCGACTATTTCAGCGACGTGCTCTACACCATGCTCGATGTGAACGTCTTTTACTACCAGCGCCACGCTTTGGGCTATTCTTTTGAGCGCATCATCAACGGCTTGCTTGACACTCTTGACCGTCTCATCGCGTAAGGACCTATTTGAAATTCAATTTTGAACCGCCAAGACGTCAAGACGCCAAGAAAAGCAGGAGAAATTGAATCACAGAGGACACCGTGTTGAGTACAACGTAGAACACTGAGAACAAAGTTCAATATCCCCTAAAGTAAACCTTACATCTTGGATTATCAAACAGCGTCTAAACGGACTTTCGTCTAAACGGACATGCGTCCGTTTCTAACGATTCTCTAATGGACAGCGCCATTTGAGTGTGTTATGATTCTGTCCATCAAACGGACTATAGTCCGTTTACCCATTAAACAATCGCAATTAGGAGCATAACACTCATGGCTACGTGGAATTTTGACTCGACTCATACCAATGCCGCTTTTTCTGCTCGTCACATGATGGTGACTACCGTTCGCGGGCAGTTCGATCAAGTGACAGGTACTCTGACTTTTGACCCCCAGAATCTCGCCGCTGCGTCTGTCGAAGCAACCATTGACGCCACGACGATCAGCACAGGCGTTGGTGATCGTGATAATCACCTGCGCAGCGCTGACTTCCTTGATGTCGCCAATCACCCGACGCTGAGCTTCAAGAGCACGAACGTTGAAATCACAGGCGATAACACCGCCAGGCTCACGGGCGACCTGACCATTCGCGGCACAACACGCCCTGTCGTGATCGACGCCGAATTCATGGGACAGTTCAAGGATCTGTATGGCAATCAGCGTGTCGCCTTCAACGGCAAGACCAAGATCAACCGCGAAGACTGGGGTTTGACGTGGAATGTCGGTCTGGAAGCGGGCGGCTGGCTCGTCGGCAAGGAAATCACCATCGAACTCGACGTGCAAGCGATCCTGGTGACTGAACAAGTCCCTGCGTAATCAACGACGCAAGCTACTGTAGGGACATGGCGGGTAGTATTAAGCTAACGTTTTACGTTCAAGGAGTTCACCGCCAGAAACTAAAGTTTCCGGCTGCCAAAGTACCACGTCCAATGAATTGGACAGGACAGAGACTTTTGGCTGATAGAATTTTTGGGCAGACACATTGGTCTGCCCCTACAACGATCCGTTCTGAGTGCGCCATACCCACAAAAAGAGAGCGAACGCGGTGTTCGCTCTTTTTATTTCTCTCTTTACTGCAAATTGCCCACCGAAAACTGAAAAACTCCTAAGCTGGCTGAGCCGTTGCGCGCAGCACATCACGCAGACGCACGCTTTCGCGCACTGTGTTGACTTCCAACAGCCCATGCGGACCGGGAACTTTCATGTATTTGACACACACCACGCCGTTGTAATCGCGCAGCGCTTCGACGACTTTTGGCATGTCGATACGTCCGCGCTCAAATGGCGTTTGCAACTGCGCGCGCGCCGCCTGCCGAATTTGTACATGGCGCGCTTTCGGCAGCAGTTTTACGATCTCGTCGTGAGCCACATTCTGGCACACCAGCGCTCCCCAATCCAATGTCAGCGCCAGTCCTTCCACATCCTTCAAAAGCTGCTGCGTAATGTCGGGCTTTTGCGCCATCGAGTCCATATGTGGCTCAATGCTGATGCGCAGCCCTGCCTGCTTGCCCCAATCAACCATCTCGCGCAGCGCATCACGGGTACGCTCATAAGCCGTCGTATCTTCGGCGGGATGCGCTAACCCCGGCGACAGCGTAATCCCCGGCGTACCCAACGCCTGCGCAAACGGTATCAGCGCTTTATAAAGATCAATTTCCTTGCGGCGGCGTTCCTCGTCGGCAAGCGAGATGCGCGGCAGCATCAGGTACAAGTCACTGATGTCCAGATTGAACGCTTCCAAATCAGCGCGAATTTCTGATGCCTCTTTGCGCGGGTCAGTGGCGGCGCGCTGCGCATTGATGTGCGCGCCGCTGCCAATGTCTACGTAACGGAAGCCCATACGCGCAATCGTCCCCAGCGCTTCGGGCAGCGTCAAGTCGTTAAATGCCCATGTGTGGCACGCGATTTTCATCGTTGAGAGTCTTCAGTTGACAGTTTTCAGTTGACAGTACAGTAGCTTGCTTTGCGACGAGTGTCAAATCTTTGGGAGGATATACTGCGTTGGGCGAACACATTGGTTCGCCCCTACGAACACTGCGGAAATTTGAACTCAACTGCGTAACGTCTAACCTTCAATAGAATCACAGGCTTCGCATTGAGCTAACGACTAACGACTAAAAGCTAACGACTTCATAGCCCCTTCGCCTTCGCCTCATTCCAAAGCACTTCAAGCTGCGCTATCGGATACTGTTCATCAGTTTTTCCGTTTAACTGTGCTTCGATATAGCGGAAGCGTCGATAGAATTTGGCGTTCGCCTCACGCAGCGCGCTTTCCGGGTCTTTTACACCCAGCCAGTGCGCCCAATTGACCAGCGCAAACAGCAAATCGCCCATTTCCTCAAACATCTGCTCGGCGTCTTTGGCATTGACGACTTCCTCTAATTCCTCGCGCACTTTCGCTTCGACATCCTCGACCTTTTCCCAATCAAAGCCAATCTTCGCCGCCTTCTGCCGATATTGGTACGTCTGCATCAGCGCGGGCAAGCCCTTCGGCACGCCATCCAACAGCGACTCGCGCGCCGTGCCTTTTTCGGCGTGTTCCTGCTGTTTCAGCGTGTCCCAATTCGCCAGCACCTGTTCCGCGCCGCTCACCTGCGTATCGCCCCACACATGCGGATGCCGCCGCACCAGTTTGTTGTTGATGTGGCGCAGCACGTCCGTCATGCGGAACTCGCCATGATCGACGGCGATTTGCGTGTGCAGCACGGCTTGCAGCATCACATCGCCCAATTCTTCGCTCAGCGCCTGCCAGTCGCCGTTGTCGATGGCTTCCAGCACCTCGTAGGCTTCCTCGATGAGGTACGGGCGCAGCGACTCGTGTATCTGCTTGCGATCCCAGGGGCAGCCCTCTGGCGCGCGCAAGTGGGCAATGATTTCCTCGAAGCGTTGAAAGCTCGCCATGCCGCCCAACGCTGGCACAAACAATACGGCGCTCAAGGGCGCACGCTGGTCAAGATCACGCAGCGCCAGCCGTTCAATGCGCGCCTCATCCGTTCCGATGCTGTGCAGCAGCGTGACCTCAAACTCGTCGGGATACTGGTTCAGCAGCACGCGCTTGACCTCGCTGGCATTTTCGCGGCTGACATGTGCCAGCAGCGCCGGGAGATCGGGATTGATCGGCGGGTGATGCATTGCCGCCACAGCCGCGCCATCCAGCACTTGCAAGCCGTCCAGCGCATTGACGCCTAAAAGTTTCAGCGCGGGTTCGACAAAGCTGATGCCGTTGACGATTTTCACGGTGATGCCAGCGTCGTTTGCCAGCGCCAGCAGCCGCGTTACCGTCGCGTCGCCGACCATTGGATCGCCCGGCACGGCGTACACCACGTCTTCGAGTTTCGCCACGTCGAGCACGCGCTCCACGCCGTCCTGCGTGTCGTCCAGGCTGATATAACGCGCGCTTGGTGGCAGATGGGGCACAGCGGGATGCGATGTGGTACGCAGATAGACGTTGCGCGCATTTTCCAGCGCCCGCCACGCCCGCCGCGAGAGATCGTCAATGTGTCCGCGTCCCAGCCCGACAATCGTGAGAGTCATGTGGATTTCCTACGCTGAGTTAACATTTAGGACTTACGCAAACTGCATCTGGATAGCCGGGGAGCGGAGTTGCGAACGCAAATAGTCATCCAGCAAGCCCTGCT
>CALMZT010000044.1 GCA_937870805.1 uncultured Chloroflexota bacterium | reverse complement strand
GGGCAGTTCCTGGCGAACATGAGCCATGAACTGCGTACACCGCTGAACGCGATCATCGGCTTCAGCGAGACGATGTTGAACTTCCCGATCATGTACGATGACGTGCCGCTGCCATCTTCATATGAAGCGGACTTGCGCCAGATTTTTAACAGTGGTAAGTCGCTGTTGAGCTTGATTAACGACATCCTTGATCTGGCAAAGGTGGATGCGGGTAAGCTGGAAGTGGTCATGCAGCCCGTAGATGTTGAACCGATTGTGCGCGCAGTGATGTCAACGGCGGTTGGCTTGATCGGTTCGAAGCCTATCGAATTGAAGCGCGTCATGCAGCCGAATCTGCCGCGCCTGTGGGCAGACGAGTCGCGTGTACGACAGGTGCTGCTCAACCTGTACAGCAATGCAGCGAAATTCACTGACGGTGGCTGTATCGAACTCGCAGTCCGTGAGGTGGAAGAGGGTGTCCTTTTCAGCCTGCACGATACGGGCACGGGTATCGACGCCAGAGACCTCAATATCATTTTTGAAGAATTTAAGCAGGCATCGAACGCCGGCAATCGCGGGCGCGATCCACGTTCTGGCGCAGGCTTGGGGTTGGCAATCTCGATGCAGCTCCTGAACCTGATGGGCGGGCGTGTTTGGGCGGAAAGCGATGGTGTGGGGCGCGGAAGCACGTTCCACGTTGTTGTTCAGCGTTACGCCGAGCCTGTGAAGCAGCCGGAGCTTGAGGCATAACTATGCGTATTCTCTACGTAGAAGATAACCCAGCAAATTTATTCCTTGTTCAGCGCGTGGCACGCATGGGCAACCATGAGGTGCTCAACTATACCACCGGGGAAACCGCGCTGGAGAACTTTGAGCGCGATCATCCCGATCTGGTGCTGATGGATGTGCAGCTTGCCGGCAATATGACCGGGTTAGATGTCGTGCGTAAGCTGCGAGGTTCAGGCTACAGGATCCCGATTATCGCCGTGACTGCGTATGCGATGGTCGGTGATCGTGACCGCTGCATGGACGCAGGCTGTGACGATTATCTTGCCAAGCCGCTGCCCGTGCCGAAGCTGGTCGAAATCATTAAGCGTTACGACCCGATGCAGCAGGACAAATCCGCTGACGCGATTACGCCCGCGACGCAGCCTAACCGCCCAACGACGGAAATGCCGACGACGCCTGTGACAGTGCCGCAAGCAAAACCACACGAGCCAGCCGCGCCAAAACCCGTTGAGACTGCGCCAGCGGCACCTACAGCAACGCCAACGTCTGCCGAATCTACGACGGCAGCACCCTCAGCAACGCCTGTGGACGGCGCAATGCCGAGCACAACACCATCCGCTGAGGAAAAACCCAAGACTCCCGAAACGCCAGTGGTTGACGTAAAAAAAGAAGACGCTGTGGCTGTCACACCTGTCGAGGTGAAGGTGCCCGAAATTCCTGCGCCCGCAGTCATGGCGGCTGTCTCTGCGGTGCCCGCCCCAACGGTGAGCGCTGCGCCTGTTGACGGCAGCATGAACGAGGCAGATGTTGATCCCGACGCGAAGACGGAGCCATTTAAGCCGCTCAATATGCCTGTGACGAAAGAAGATAAGGCTTAAGACGCTACACAAGCGAAATCGTAGGGGAGCACCAACGTGTGCTCCCGTTAACTTATGCGGACATGAATTATTAGGACTTTCGCTCACAGCACATAAAATGGGTAAACACGATCTGTATTTCTCCCCTCTCCCCGCGTCGACAACCTCGCCTTTCATTCAGCTTATGGCGAGGGAGAGGGGGCTGGGGGGTGAGGTCAAGCGGAAGTCCTGATTATTAAGGATTGAAAGCGCGGCACTAAAATGGATTGAACAGTTCATTAAGGTGCCGCGTTCATTTTTGGATAGGGATTTGTATTGGAAGTTTGAGGCGTAGTTAGTGTAGAATATATCAATATTCAATCATTTAGACACCATAACCAAAAAATTGACGAAAATAGTAAAAATTAATCAACGTTAACGCTTTTTAACTTCACTTAACGCTATTATTAAAAAATAGAAGCACTTTGGGGAGAGGAATTAAAAATGTCTGATAGATTAGCTTTAGTCGTTGATGATACCCCAGCGAACCGTGATTTTTTAGAACGTTTACTGACACAGGCGCGCTTTACCGTGCGTTCCGCAGACTGCGGGCAGGCGGCACTCAAATCTGTTAAAGAGGGTGAAAAGCTGACGCTGGCGGTGGTCGATATGCAGCTTCCTGATGTCAACGGCTTACAGCTAACTGTCGAACTGCGTGAACGTTACCCCGACGCCCTGATTGTCATCGCCACGATGTACGACGAGCGCTCATTGATGGATCGGGCGTTCCAAAAGGGCTGCAATGTGTTTTTGGTCAAGCCGCACGGCTTCATGGAATTGTTCAAGCGCCTGACGACCAATAACCTCGACGATTTATGTCAACAAAAAAACCTCGTGATTGACCAGTACGGACCGCGCACATTGTCGCCGATTATCCGCACCGGTCAGTGAGTGGCTTTATGCAACAACCCGTTCAAAATACTGCCGCAGTTAAGCCTATGTTGATGCGCAAACGCTCCACAACGCGAGTCTTGAAGTCCCTCTCCCGCCGCACAAGTTCAACTCCCATGACGTTGCCGCATGGGAGAGGGATTTAGGGTGAGGTCATGACAAACGCTCAATAGCCTGTGCTTCACTCCACAAAATACGTACCCTTGTTATGCTTTTGGCGTCTCTGCCAGCAGGCTTAACAAGCCGGGGCGCATCTCAAAGTTGAGTTCGCGTCCTGCCGCGCGCTCCCCATCTAACTCCAAATCTAATTCCTGAGTCACGCCGCGAATCTGTACTTCTTTGGCACGCGCGTTTTTCACTTTGGGATGCTTCAGGTGGCTGCCGTCATAGACCATGCGCAGCGCCGAGAGGATGCGCGGGCGTGACATATGCTCCACCAGAATGACATCAAACATGCCATCATCAATCTGTGCGTTGGGGGCGATCTTCATGCCGTGCGCGAAGGTCGTACCATTGGCAACCGTGAGGATGAACGCGCGTCCCTCATACCAGTCTTTGCCATCGAGGCGAATTTGCATGACAGGCGGTGTGTAAGTCAGCAGCGCGGCGATGGTTTTTTGCAGGAACGTCCAGGGACGTTTCTTAGCAGCATTGACGCGGCGCGCCACTTCGCCACTGACCCCGGCGCTGGAGATATTCAGAAAATATTCACGCTTGTGATCAAACTTGAGCAGCCCAATATCGGTGGGGCGTGGAATAGCGGTGGCAATCCACTCAACGGCTTCTTCCAATTTGAACGGAATTTGGATCGTGCGTGCCCAATCGCGCCCTGTGCCAACGGGCAGCATCCCATAGACCATATTTGCTTCGGGATGGCGTGCGTTGAGGTCTGCCAGCGCATTCACCAGCGTGTGATTGGTGCCGTCACCGCCGATGGAGATCACGCGCGTTAAGCCGCTTTGATAGGCTTGATCGATATGCTGTGCCACCTCTTGCGGATGCTGCGTCACCGCGATAACGAGATCACCTAACCGTTTCCATAGAAGGGGTTCGATTTTGTGCCAGAGTTTGCCAGCTTGCCCGTCGGCAGCGTGGGGATTGAGGACGATGAGTGTTTTAGACATAAATTTTTAACTCACCTCACGCACTCTGAACTTGTGAACAAGGTGTGAGAGGCAGTCTGATAATTCGAGATGTAATATGGAATGCTGTAAAAACTCAGTTCTGCTTCTCTCTATTTTCTCGGTGTTCTCGG
>CALMZT010000043.1 GCA_937870805.1 uncultured Chloroflexota bacterium | reverse complement strand
ATCCGTAAAGTTCGACTAAGGATAAGTCGTTTCCACGTTCACCAGAACCGTGCAGAAAAATTATAGCAGGATAGGTCTGCTGCGGATTATAGTCTTGCGGCAGATAGAGTAGATAACTTAGCCCAAAATCGGTTGTATGTGCCTGATTTGGCATACCGCAAAACTCTCTAGTATTTGCCCATGTTTTCACGCGGCGCATTGGTCAACACCGAACCGACGATGCGCACATGGACACGCTCCAGCGCCTGCTTTGCACGCCCAGTATGATCGCGGCGCGTGTGTCCAGCACACAGCACCAGCAGCACGCCATCGAGTTTCGCGCCCAACAGCGCTGCATCCGTAGCCGCGAGCACAGGCGGCACATCGAACAGCACGTAATTGGCGCGCGCCTTGAGCAAGCCGATGATGTCATTCATGCGCTGGCTGCCAAGTATATCTGCGGGGTTAGGGGGTAGTGTGCCACTGGGAAGCAGCAGCAAATTCTCGACACTGGTTTGCAATAAAGGTGGGTTGGACAGAGCAGCATCTTCCAACATCATGGTCGTCAACCCACGTTCGTTTTTAACACCCCAAATCGTGTGCTGCATGGGGCGGCGCAAATCACTGTCGACGATGATGGTTTTGTAACCGCCTTGTGCAAACGTCACAGCTAAGTTTGCCAATACGGTGCTTTTGTCTTCCGCTTCAACGGGCGATGTGACGGCAAGGGTATTAAGGGGGCGTTCCACGCTGCTGAACATGAGATTCGTGCGCAGCGTGCGATACGCCTCTGCTGCTGCTGAACGAGCATTGTTCAGAGTAATGAGTTGGGTATCAGCCATGAATTATCCTTCTGCGCGAGGAACCGCTGTCAGTACAGGAAGGTCTAATGTGCGTTCCAGGTCGTCGCGGCTGCGAACGATGCTGCTTTCGAGGTATTCCAACACAAAAATGATGATGACACCGAGCAGTAAACCCAACACTCCCCCGGCTGCTGCATTCAGCGTGGGACGCGGCTGGAGCAAATCCACACGTGGTTGATCGGGCATAATGGCATCAATGCGGTCTTCACGGCGTACTGTTTGATTTTGGCGGAAGCGGTATTCGACTAGCTGAGAACCCCATTCACGCGCCACACGATTAGCGATGTCTGGGTCTTCGTTGTCTACATCGATACGAATGGTCAAGTCGATCTGCCCTACTGTGATAACTACTCTGCTTTTTAACTCATCGGGAGTCATATCCAGTTGCAGATTGTTGATCACACGCGCGCCAATTTCACGGCTGTCGAGATAGGTACGATAGGAATTCAGCAAGCGGATAGTGGCTTCAGCCAAGCCAAGATCGTTGCGAGAAGGTTGTACAAGTACGACTTGTGTTGCACGGTAGGTGGGGGTAATAAAACGACTGAAGGCATAAGCGCTGCCTGCGGCGATGAGCGCCAATAGCAGGATAATCCAGCCTCGCCGCGCAATTATGCGTCCATATTCGGTTAAATTCATCCTAACTTCCTCTGCTGTCCAACGGATAGGGTTGGCAAAGACAAAGCGTTGGCTATTGTACCGCATCGCTTTTATTCGTATAGGGTAGGTTGATGAGCTTAGAAACGGTGAGGACAAAATGAATACCAGGCAAGTTACAATCAGTTGATTTAACAGCTTTTTTATCAGTCGTTAAATCCCTTTGCTAGGTTCTGTTGACATTTAGCGTAACCAAATTAAGACACTGACAAAATGCAAAAAGCCAAGATACGAGCGATCCAGTTTTTCGAAGCGCGAGAAAATACGTCGAAAATGCTTGAT
>CALMZT010000042.1 GCA_937870805.1 uncultured Chloroflexota bacterium | reverse complement strand
AGTTCCGGCATTCCCATGCCCACATAACCATCCGTCAGCAGCAGCAGGCGACTCACGGCAGGTTTGACTTCCAGCGCGTGCTTGAGGACGCAGTTGATGTCTGTGCCGCCTGTGGTGCGCAGCCGCCCTTCGCGCAGCCTGGATAACGGCAGCGGCTCAACCACTGTGGAGAACTGAAACACTTCTGCCGAGCCCTGCTGCACGTAAGGCAGCATCAGCCCCAACAGCCAGGGAATGAGATTGGACATCGAGCCAGACACGTCGAGATAGACGAACGTGCGCGATGGTGTTTCGGGTACACGCGCTTTGACCTGCCCCTGCTGATTCCAGATGGTGCTGGGTCCGCCAAGCAGCTTGCGCGCGGGAGCCATGCGGTCACGAGCATTGGGCAGTACACTCGTACCGCTGATGCCGGGAATTGGCTGGCGTGTGCGGCGGCGGTAATTACCACGACGGCGTGTGAGACAGCGACGCAGTGTAACCGCAAAGGCGCGGCGTACATCTTCGCCAACGGTTTCGGCGTTGTTCAGCCAATCGTGCGTCGGCATTCCAGCACCACGCCCGCGCGGCATATAAGGCATGTTGGGCCATGAGCCGACAATGCGCTGAATTACCCCTTTGAAGTTCTGGTTGCCCAACACGCGCTTTTCGCCTTCCATGTCGTCGTGATCGCCCAAGAGGAAGGGTTCGCCGTCAATCCACACCCAATCCATGCCCTGATCGCGCATGTACTGGCGCAGCAGCGCAAGGATTTCCTCATAGAACGGCGGCGACCAGCGCGCATTCAACGGCGGATAGAGGCGCTGCAAAATTTCTTTCGTGCCGTGCGGTCCGATGTCGTCGGGATACACAGGCTCGCTGGGCCAGCCAACGGGTGGGCGCAGCAGCAGATGTGGGAATTTATCGGGCGGGTTGAGCACATCGAAGAAGCCCTGATAATCCGGTCCGTTGAACTGGCGTGACAGACCGGAGTTGATAATCGCATCGAAGGCGATGTTGTGGGCGGGGGTGAGACGCGGATAAAGACGGGTGTGCGCTAACAGGATATGCCAGATTTCGTGCATCACCAGTAAGAACAGGTGCTCATCGCGCTTGCAGTATTTTTCCACGAAATCGGGATTGAGCAGCAGGCGCGGGCGCGACAAACACTCTACGGCGGCGGTTGGGATTTTGCGGCTCGTTTCGATTCCGGCGAGACGGCACAGCGTCTCCATCTCAAACGTGGCGGCAGGCAGACAGCCCACTAAGCGGGTTGCCAGCCGAGCGCCATCGCTCCTGTTCATTTTCCTATACCTTCCTCAATGCATCCCGTAGCGCGCGCCAGCGTTACCAGGCGCGGGTCATCGGTGACAAGCGAACGTTCAATTAAACGGCGGTCAAAGCTGATCTGTGCTTCGCCGAGCAGGAGATTGGTGCGCGTGCGCGCCAGCACATTCAATACCAGGGTGACATCAATGGCGCGTAAACACTGCGCTGCATCTTTGCCCTGATCGTCGATAACGGTTTCAAGTTCATCGGCGTCATCATCGTCGTCGGCATCTTCCTTCGCCGTGTTGTTAGTGAGCTTCACAGGCTTGTCGGCGCTGGCGCGATTGACAATCGCGTTCTTCGCCGCGTCGTTCCAGTTATACAGCAGCACCGCGCCCACCAAGCCATAGGTTGTCCAGGCATTTTCCAGCAGCGTGCGCAGTTCATCAACGTTTTCGCCGCCTTTTTCCAGCGCGCGGGTCAGATTCTTCAAATCGCCATACTCGACGTTCAGCGGATGTCCCAAAAGGCGATGGAAAGGATCACCCAAGCCACGCAGATCAAAGCGTACCAGCGTCGTCGTTACGGGCACGAAGTCCCAGCGCATCAGCGTTGACGGGGTGAACGGACTGCGCGGCAGACTGGGCGAGGGTGCAGG
>CALMZT010000041.1 GCA_937870805.1 uncultured Chloroflexota bacterium | reverse complement strand
TTTTTGTATTGGCTTTGCATTAAGCACAAACTGTTCCACCATTCGTAAAGTAAGATTTCGGAAGCGGTGAAAAAATTGTTTGCTTCCAAGAAGTTAGCGATATAATAATAAGCGTCGACACCATCATTTATAGGTTCAGATTTGAAGAGGTCGTATCGTCCTCCTACTCCACATTCCATTCGCAATGTGGTCTTAACTTTCTCAAGAGCATCAGCCGAATCTGCCTGACTTACCAATATCTGTTTGATTTCTTCTTTAAATGTTCCGCCAATCGCTTCCTCGTGATAGTCATTTTGCATCTTGTCGCCCCTTAAAACTTCAAATCCTCCACGCGCGTCATCACTGAACACAGCGCCATGCCCTCATGCACCACCTGCGACTCGACAAGGTTGTTGACGATGCCATCTTCAACCGCCACGACAGGCATTTCCGTCGGCTCGTCTGTTCCACGATTGTAGGCGCACAAAATTGTACACAGCGTTTCGCCCGCGCGCACTCGTTCGCCCGGCTGTTTGTTCCACAGCACCAAGCCACCTGTCGGCGCATTGTAGCGGGCGTAGTTGCGCTGCAAACACTTGTAGTACGCCATCTCGACAGGCTGCGCGCTGCCGTCCAAAATACCTTTGTGGCGCAGATAATTGAGGATGCGCTCGGCGTCTTCGTCCATCATGACGCGATCAATCGAATCGGCGCTGCCCAATTCCAGCGTGAAGGCTTCGCGCTCAAAGGCGCTGAACGGAATCTCGCGCCCCGCCTTTTGGAACGCTTTACGCAGCCGTATCCAAGGCAGCAGCATCGCCTCGTCAAACACACCTACAAAATCGTCGGGCAGTTGAATCACGGCTGGAATACCGAAATAAGGAATCGCATCAAGGTTTTCTTCAAACGCAAAGACGTGATACTGTGCGATGCCTGCTGTGTGCAGATCGATGATGTAGTGGGCGTCGGCAGCAAGTTCCTGTATCGTGATCGCCAATTTCAACCCAAAGCGCAGCCCTTCGCGTCCGCGTTTCGCGCGCAAATCGGCAAGGGCTTCTTTCAGCGCCGCATGAAAATCGTGAACAATCGTCTGTATATCGGAATGACTATACGCAGCAACAAAATTTTCAATGCCGACCTTCTGCACTTCTTCGGGATCAGTCGGGGTTTTATCGGTAACGAGCAGTTGATAGACGCGGTTGAAATTGCCCACCACCGATTCGTTAGGGTCAACGTAGCCCACCTGCATCCCGTTCATTTTCAAATCCAGCCCAACGGGGTTAATGCTCGGCACAACGGTAATCGTGCCATGTATCGCAGATTCCTGTTGCAGCAGGTCAATCAACCGATGCGCTGCGCCTATGCCCGCGATTTCGGGTCCGTGAATGTTCGCCTGGATGTAGACATTTTTGCCGTTGGAGTCACCGATAAAACGGAAGATCGGCACATGAAGCTGCGCACCCGATGCCAGCGTGCGCAGCAGCAGCAGCTCGCGTTCAAAACGAATGGTCATGACAGCTTCCTCGTTATTCGCAATGAAAGACTATCATAACATACAAGGATTACGGCACAATCTATTGCCAGTTCACAGTTGACAGTTTTCAGTAAAATGCGAGGTTAAATCGTTTGCTTTTCTCACCATATCTCCGATGAAGTTGCACTATGCGTTCGACCATGTGGCTTCAAGCAGCAGGTTGTTGTTATCGAGAAACAGGAAGTTGTGGATGGGACCTATCTCATTGATGTCCGTCGCGCGCACGCCATGTCCAGAAGCATTTCACATCCTGTTGAAATATGTCTCGTGGCTCAAATTGGCTGTAGCCCATGAGCAGGCGTCTCGGTGGTTGGTCTTGTATGGGCTAACGGCTGACCGCTTCACTTTGCAGTCGTTCGCGCATCAAACGGCGGAACTCGCGTGCGTTTTCCTTGCGCGTCTCCTCGTCAATGCCTGCCTCATCGAATGCATAGACCGTCATGTACGCTTCCCAGCACAGATCAAATACCTCCGCTGAGATGTCAAACTCCTTGATCTGCTCCATGTCTTCGCGTTCCAGCGTGAACCATTCGCGTTTCAGTTCGCGCTGGGTATCAGTGAACAGCGCGTGCAAATACTTCTCGATGTCGCGCGCGTGCTTACGGCTGCCACACTCAATCACATGCGTGATATTGATGCCGAGCTTGCGGGCGCGCCCATTGGGATTCTGCGAGATGCCAATTTTGTAAGCATCACCCGTGCGCCGCTTGCCGATGTACACGTACCAGTGCAGCGCGAAACGGCGGTTGAGCGCTTGCGCCAGCAGCCGCCCCGTTTGCTCGTCGGGTTCATAGCCCTGTTCGTCAATGCAAATCAGCGTGCCATCAGGACGGAAGGCGACTTGATAGCGCTGCAAATAGGCGATTTCTTCAAGGTGTTGGCGGGCAATATCGCGGCGAAATTCTTCTGGAGAAACGGCGTTAGACATCACAATAAACCCTCATCCAAACAGATTTTCTATATTCATTTTAACACGAAATGAAAGGTTTTTGGATGCTCAAAACGCCGCGCGTTTGGGATAAAAATATATCCCAACTCCCCTCCCCCACCGCTTTTTATCCCAAATTTTACAAGTTCCACGCTCAAATTTTTATAAGTTTGGCGGCGGGGGAGTCGGTAGGGGAGGGGGGTCATTTTCCAAAGTGAAGGGGTTGGGATTTAGCCCTCATGAAGCGCCATCAATTTTCATGGCAAAATCCGACTCTTTTGATACCCCGTTATTTGCCTTTTCCGCGCTGCCATTTTGCCTCTACTTCATCGAGCCATTGGCGCAGTGTATCAATGTGGTCGAAAACATAGGTCGCTTTGTCAGGGATGACTTTGCCTTTATCAGCCCGCATCACGAAGCTAAAAGCCTGCTTCAATCCTGATGCTGGTTTGCGCAAACCTTTATGAGAATTCTTTTTCCCATTGGCATCTGAATCGTTCCATGATGAAACGATTTGATAAGCCTCTTCCTCAGATTTGCCTTTGCATTCAAGCAAAGTGGATTGTGGAACGCTCTTATCATCTGCCAAAAACCAGACGGAATCAGGTAGCGACAAAAGATCACGGCAGCGCGACAATTCAGCAGGACTTTTCAAACCCATCGCATTTAACAGTACATCACGCTTGCCATAAGGAACACTTTCCACGCTCAAAACCTGCGCATAATACCCACGTTCACTATCAAAGTGATCGAACGGCTGAAATTCTGTTCCTTTTTCTTTTTCCACTAGATCCATTGTAAGAACAGAAAACTGTCGTGCCTTACCAATTGCGTTTAGGTCTTGTCGTGCCGTATTTTCTGACGCCTGCCGCCACACGCTGACGTGTTCGACAGTACGGGTAGGAATGCGCTTCCACTGTTTCTCTTTCGGGAATTTTGATGCTAATAGATGGTATGCCAACCAGCGACGTTCACCTGTTTCCAAGAGATAGACTTTTTCGACGCGCAGATAAGCAGCACTGATGGGGTTCAACAGTCCATCACGGTGTATGCTAGCCGCAAGCCGTATAATCTCTAAAAATGTTTTCTCCAAAGGAGTCGTTCGTGATTCTTCGTTCTCTGGTGTGTCTTCCCTTCCTTCAACTAACAGTAACCGCTCAACATCAAATCGTTCTCTGTTGCCTTTTTCTTGGCGTTCCTCATTGACTTTTTCTTCCCAAGCATCAAATACAGCACCTAACGTTTGGGGGTCGCTATCCCAAAGTGCGCGAATGGTAGATGGAAGCGCACGGCGAGGCTGCATCGGATTGGGATAAATCTCAATAATAGGAACGCTTGGAGCAACTAATTTAGCGTCATCACGTTCAGCAATTTTTCCGAACAGCTCAGAGTCAGTTTGCTCAAAAGTTACTGCCTTTGTTTCTTCTGTTGAACTAAACGGATTATTTTGAGCCAGTACGTCTCGTCTGTTTTTGCCACTCATAACTGCATTCCTTGAATCACACGATTAATCATTGACCAGCATTCGACAGCGGCGTCACTATCGGGCGCAAAGGGGTAGACCAACATGCCCACCGTCGATGCTTCTACCCAAATCGTTCTCATCACAATTGGCGACCACACCAGATCGCCATACGCCGATTTCAACTTGGCGTAATTCTCCTGATGCACCACCGTCGAACTGCGGAACATCGTCGGCACAATGCCTAAAATGTGGATATTGTCCTTGCCACCATGCTGCCGCCGCGTTTCAAAATCCCGCCGCCGCGCCAGACTTTCGACCAAGCCATCGAAGCTCAGCGCTTCCAATTTGGTCGGATACACAATGCCATCCGTCGCCAGATAGATCGCGCCGTGCAGCAGTGATGGCGTGGGCGAGGTATCGAACACCACCACATCAATCAGGTCTTCCAATTCGCGCAGACGATCATCGGCGGTGAAAGGGTCGCTGATGGTGTTGGCGATGTTGCGCGTCTCGGCATTCGAGGGAATGATGTACAACTCGCCCTTCGGCGGTTCGCCCGCTATACCATAAACATCACCGGGCACGAGGCGCAGCACATCCTTAAACGGCGCATCGCGCACCAGCAGATCATACAAGCCGGGTTCCTTGCGCAGCCCCAACGAAACCGTCGCGTGCCCCTGTGGATCGGCGTCTGCCAGCACTACACGATAGCCGCGTATCGCCAACCCCGCTGCAATATGCGTCGCCAGCGTCGTTTTGCCCACGCCGCCTTTTTCGTTAATCAATGAAATAACTTTCATTTCCTCATGTCCTCAAAACAACGCGCGAATCTAAACATGATTATCTACAATTGACGCTTTTCACGCCATAGAGTTGTGCGATGATTATTTGGGAACAAGTGCCGCGCAGCACTTGGAATCGTCAGAGGAAAGGGTACAGTGACATACTCCCCACAGCTAAAGCTGGAGGCTTCTACCCTCAACACGACGGCGCAGGCGAACCCGCGTCTTACTATCGCTCCGGTAGGGCGCAGATGCCCCTGCGCGCCTGATATTGATTGCCGCATTCAGGTCTCGATCTATCACCAAACCACAAACACAATGTAGCACTCGATCTCGCAAGGTAATCGCATGATCTATCCCGCAATGGGAGCACACTTTCGTCGTCGGGGTGAAACGGTCAATCTTCACCACAGTTTTCCCGCGCTTCAGCGTCACCCACTCTAGAATGTTCATGAAACTGCCAAAGCCCAGATCACTCACCTTGCGACCCCATAGCGCTTTCATACCTATAAGGTTCAAGTCCTCGAAGTACAGCACATCGTACTCATCACACAAGCGATGTGCCAGCTTGAAATGATGGTCACGACGCTTATTCGCTATATCAGCGCTATGTTTCGATAGCGCACGTTGGGCACGCTGATAGCGACCTGAGCCTTCCTGTTTTCGAGCAAGCTGGCGGTTGAGTTTGCGCGTTTTGCGAATGCCTTGAGCGAAGAACTGTGGACTGGTGTAAGCTCTGCCTTCATCGTCGGTGAGAAACGTTTTGAGACCAAAGTCAAAGCCGCCGCTTTTACCCGTGCTGACTTCGCCAATGACTATCGTTTCGATGACGCTGAGAACCAACCACAACCTGCCGACTTTATCCCGTTTGATGGTCAGGGTTTTGATTTGACCCTGCATCTCACGATGTTTCACAAACTTGTATTTCCTACCCTCAATCGTAACGGTATTGCCCTCGACATGATACCCCTTTTGCGGGAATGTGAAAGAGGCATATTTCTGCGCTTTCTTAAAGCTAGGGCGTCCTTTAACGATACCTTTAAAAAAGCGTTGGTAGGCATCGTCTACACGTCGGCACACTTCTTGACAGACTTGGGAATGCAGGTCTCGCCATGATATAAAACGCTGTGTCTTGCGCAGTTTCAACACATGCATATTCATCTGTCGCAGCGAAATGTACCTACCACTTAAGCGGTAGTAGCGGCGTTGGAGGGCAACGAAGTGATTCCAAATTGTGGATGCCACGAAGATCTTATGCCGCAGCTTGCGATCTCGCTTATCATTGCGGTACAAGCGGTATTTATACATTCTGTGGACGGTGCTAGAATGGTTCATACTCTGATTCCATCTGTCGGAGAGTTGGCGGGGATACTGCCCACAACCAACACCTTGATAATACTCGATCATTGCTCGGCAAACAAGTCGTTGCACTTGATCTCCCCAGATCGCAAGCTGTGGGTTTTAGAGGTTTTCCTGATAACTCACAACGCACGACGATCATTCAAAACATCCCAATCCTCTATTTCCTCTTCTCGGTGATCTGGGTGTCTCGGTGGTTCAATGTACAAGTGGGACGACACATTGGTCGTCCTCTACAAATGTACGGTGTTTATACCGAATTGGTATTCATCTTCGCATTTTTACTCATTACTCGTCACACATCACTCATGACTTTCTTCCATCGCACATCCTTTGTTCTCGCAGTACAATCATTACGTATTTCGTGACGAAAGGGCATGACGGATGAAAAGTGTAGCAGTTCTCACCAGCGGCGGGGATGCGCCAGGCATGAACGCCGCCATTCGCGCGGTAGTGCGCACAGGAATTGATAAGGGCTTTGAGATGTACGGCGTGCGGCATGGTTACGCCGGGCTGCTCGATGCCAGCTTCATTCCGTTGGGCGCGCGTGATGTAGGCGGTATTTTAGGGCAAGGCGGCACGATGCTTGGCAGCGCCCGCGCGCCGGAGTTTAAAACCCTTGAGGGGCAGCAAAAAGCGCTGAGCAACCTCAACCAACACAGTATTGAAGGATTAGTCGTCATTGGCGGCAATGGCTCACAGGCAGGGGCGCACGCTTTGTACAAACTGGGCTTTCCCGTCGTCGGCGTCGCATCAACCATCGACAACGACCTCTACGGCTCAGAAGTCACCATCGGGGTCGATACCGCGCTGAATATCGCGCTCGAATCAATTGACCGCCTGCGCGTGACAGCAGCCTCTCATAAGCGCGCGTTTCTGGTAGAAGTCATGGGGCGCGACTGTGGTTATCTGGCGTTGATGGCAGGGCTGGCAGGCGGCGCGGAAATGGTCGTCATCCCCGAAGTAGAAAGCACGCCGCAAGATGTGATTGCAACCCTGAACGCCGCCCATCAGCGTGGCAAGAATCACGGTTTGATCGTCGTCGCGGAAGGCGCGAAAAACGATGTCGCCGTGTTGATGGAATACTTCAAAGGCAAAACCAACTTGGGCTTTGATGTGCGCGCGACGATTCTCGGACATGTACAGCGCGGCGGCGTCCCCAGCGCCTTTGATCGTGTGCTGGCAACCCGGTTAGGCGGGGCAGCTACTGCCTCTCTGGCGCGCGGTGAATATGGTATGCTCATGGGACTGATTCATAACGAAATCAAGGCGACCCCGTTGGAAACCGTTGTCGCTTCCAAAAAGCCGCTCAGCACAGAAATGATCGAACTCATGAAGGTACTAGCAAAATAGTGCCATTTTTGGGTAGAGTCCAGGGTTACACGTCGGTATCATCTACATAAAAGGGGCATCCCATGAAAGAATCCGAAACGATTGTACGCGCCTTAAGCAGCATTCCGCTGTTTCACGGCTTGGAAACGCGCCAGATCCGCAACATCGCGTCGCGCTTTAGTGAACTCAAATACAACGAAGGTGATGTCATCGTCGCCCAGGGCAAGATCGGCATCGGCTTGTTCATTATCGAAAACGGGCGCGTCGAAGTGCTGAAAGAGCGCGTTGATGGCACAAAGATCATGCTCGAAATGTTAGGCGCGAACCAGTTCTTCGGTGAACTGTCGCTGCTAGACGAAGAACCGCGCACGGCGTCCGTCATCGCCGTTGAGCCAACCACCTGCCTTGCGATCACACGTTTAGACTTCCTCGACGTACTGCGCGAAGACGTGGACATTCCCATCCTGATGATGAAGGAACTCGCGCGCCGTTTGCGTATGGCGCTTGAAGTCCGCTAGCATTTGTAGGGGCGAAGCGGCGCTTCGCCCTTTTTGTTGACCATTCCGCAAATTTACCCTCGTATGAATCAACTACCTTGACGCATCAAGAAGATATAGCCTTGAAGAAAGGATAGTTAAACGATGCCACAGCTTCCTTATCCTCCCGAATTTCTTCCTGTGTTCCAGAAGTCCCTCACTGTAGAGTTTGCCAGTTTAACGGGTGCAGGCGCTCCCATCACATTTCCGCTGACGCCTTACATGGGCGAAAATACGCTCGACGTATCGACAGGATTGACGTACCCCTCTAAAGCCGAACGCGCCCGCCGCAATCCCAAAGTCAGTTTGCTTTATTCCGACCCTGTAGGCTCCGGGCTGCAAAATCCGCCGATTGTGCTGGTCTATGGACATGCCGCCGTGCGCGATAAGGACTTACAGAAGAACACTGATCGCTACGTCGCCTATACGCATAAAACACTGCCATTTCCGCCCTTTATGCTGCGCCGCATCAGCTTTTATTTTGCGCGCATCTGGATTGAAGTCACACCGTTGAAAATTTTATGGTGGGAAAACCGCGATCTCGACGCGCAGCCTCAGCGTTGGGATGCGCCTCCAGGAATCGAGCTTCCCGCCTCTGACCCCGCGCCCAAAGGTGAATCACTGGGACGCTGGAAGGAAGCGCCGCAGGATTGGCGCGCAGGAGCAGCTTACGCCGCACAAAATCTCGGCACCCCGATACTGACAGTCGTGGACGACGAAGGCTACCCCGTGCCGCAGCGCGTAAAAAGTTCAGCGCTCGTGAACGATGGCTTTAAACTGGAAATTGGCAAAGGTGCGCCCGCTAAAGTCGCTGGTAAAGCCTGCCTCACGTTCCATTCGCATCCCGAAGTCTTCACCGGACAGGAAAACATCGTCTTTGTTGGTGAGGTGCAGGAAGATGGCTTATTCAAAGTTGAACGCCGCCCCGGTGATTGGAGCTTGCCGCCGAAAGGCTTGGGCGCGCTCACGTCGTTCATTGGCAGCGGCTTCAAATTGAACCCACGCCTCAAAGCGGAAGCCGCACGTCGCGGGCAGCCTGTACCGAAAGTGCGCTTGCCTGGGGAATACTAATTCGCATAACCCCGCTATACGACTAGCCGTAGGGGCGCACCAACGTGTGCGCCTTCTTATTTACCCGCTCGTTCGCTATATCCAGCAATCGGTTGATACGCCCTGCAATAATCAACTGTGTTACGCCCACCCTAAAACCATCCGTTAAGCACATCAGAATAGCGAAAATTGTGGAGCAGAATCGGGGCTATAGCAACCTTTTATGTGTGGGAACAACCTGCCTGATTGTCCTTCACGTTTTCATGATTATCGCACGGTGATCGTCACAGGCGCGACACTCAGCACCGTCGTCATCCCATTGCCGTCGATAATTTCCACAGCGCAGGTCATCGTCCCTTGCCCAACAGACGCCGCGCGGATTGTGAGCGTGAGCACTGTCCCGCCAACCGTAACCGGGGGGTTCGTCCCCGATTGGCTCACGGCATACACAATCGATGAAGTCGTCGGTTGACTGACGATGACTGCATTTGGACCAAACACCGTCCCGTTTGCGAAGCTCTGCCCAATGAGGCGTGTCGTCGGTGTCACGGAGCATTGAATTTCCATTGCATCGACGCCACCACCTGCCGCCGCTGCCGGGTTATCCAGCGTGATACCCACGTTGAAGTTCGTGCCTGCATAGATCGTACCTGGTATCACAATCCTCGATGCTACGGTTGCTGCAATCGGCGTGTTTGTCGGACGGGGTGTCGCAGTAGGCGGCACAGGCGTATTCGTCGGACGGGGTGTCGCAGTAGGCGGCACAGGTGTATTGGTTGGACGTGGCGTCGCGGTGTTCGTTGGGCGGGGTGTCGGGGTATTGGTCGGGCGCAGCGTCGGCGTTACCTCTTGCCCACCGCCAATATCCGTCGGACGCGCTGTTGGGGTATTGGTTGGGCGTGGCGGCGCTGTATTGGTTGGGCGCGGCGTGCTGCTGGGTACTGTGCGGATGATCGTGATCGTAAGAGGTGCCACTACCAGATTGATGTTTGAATTGTTTGCTGTCGTGACCTGAAATGTGCAGGTGATTGTCGCCGCGCCGTTGAGCGCCGCGTTCATATTCAGGCGTGCCACCATACCGCCCGTCGAGATCGGAATCGTAGTAGTCACGCGATAATACATCCGACTGCTGCTTGTAAAGCCGCGATTGTTGACTGTTGAATTCGCACCAAACAGGCTGGTGCGGGTTACACTCTGACCGACCAGCATACCCGTCGGCGCGAGGAAACATTCAATCGCTGCCGCTTTGACGCCGCCCCCTGATGCCGACGCCGGATTATCGAGCATAATGTCAGCCATCACCGTGCTGCCGCGCGCCACCGAAAGCAGCGGCGTGAAGATACGCGCTCCGAGCACCCCTGTCGCAGGTGTTGCTGTCGGCGGCACAAGCGTATTGGTCGGGCGCGGTGTTGCCGTATTCGTGGGTCTAAGCGTGGGCGTCGCTGTATTGGTCGGACGCGGTGTTGCCGTATTGGTTGGGCGCAGCGTCGGCGTATTCGTCGGAAATGGTGTGCTCGTCGGCGGCACCACCGTATTCGTCGGGCGCACAGTTGCAGTAGCAGGAGGTGTAACAGTGGGAATCTGTGCTGAGCAGCCAGGATTTGCGCCAAACTGTGCCTGTGCTGAGTTTGGATCGACTTTCAGCGAACAGGTATCCACGACCTCAAAATTTCCAGCGGTAATCGTCCTGAACTGGCGCAGCGCTGAGTCATTCCAGCGTGAATCCGGCACACCCGAAATCACCATGTTGTTACCCTGATCGGCAAGGATCATGCCGTAAGTCTTCATCGCTTGCAGAATAATCTGCACAACGGGGTCAAAACCACTGATGTCGAAATCGGCTCTCAGACGCAGCCGCGCGCCCATCGGCAGATATTGTCCAACAGGCAGCGTAGACGACTCATGCCGCGCAGGCCACACGTAAGAATCCGAGGTGTTTGTCAGATTGAAGCGAATGGCATGATTAATGCTGCCCTGCAAAACTTCCTCATAGCGTACCAATCCCGGCAAAATTGGCAGTCCAGCGGCGTCCGCAGAAGTCCACCCCGCAGGGCGCAGGGCGTTGCTGTTCAAATCATAGCGCGCCCCGGAGTCAGCGTTCCAACTGCCATCAGGTTGTGGATAAGCGTTGTAAAGTTCATACGCGATGCAATTCGTCTCATCGACCACAATGACGTGCCGATCTCCTGTGACGCCTTCAACTGCCGCTGTCGTCGGAATAGGGAAAGGTCCGGGGTCGCTTTCGTTGCCATAAGCAGTGTAATTGATTCTGACTGGAGGCTGTGAGCCATTGACGATGGTGATGGGGATACCAATCGGGCTATTCGAGCCAGGCGGCCATTCACCTGACGCAAAATCCTGATGCATCGTGGTGCCAGCGCCCACATCATTCAGGAACACATTGGTCATCACCGTGTCAACAGGCAGAGTATTGACAGGCGTGTTCCAGATGTTGTTCGCCGGGAAGATCGCACAGTCAATATCCGGGGCAGGACCCGGCGCGTTAGCAAGTAGGGGAGCCATGTTTTGCAGGCTGAGCAGCCACAACAGCATGGCAAAGATACGAAACCGTTTCATCAGCACCTTCTTCAAAATAAAGAAACAATGAATATTCCTTTACTTTCTTCATGAAGGATTATGGTTGTTCTTAAGGGAGAAATCTATAGGACTTTTGCGCTATGCGTTCAGAAAGACAGTAACACACAGTCAGTACATTTTACTTGAGTTCAAAATAGCAGCATCAGACGCAAAGTCAGGTAGATACAAATTGCGAGTTCAAAAAATTAGCGCTAATTAATGTCGCGTTGACAAAGTAGAGGATGTGATTAGTGGGTCGTTATGAGTTTAATCGTCTACTGCGCTTGCGGGGAGACAGGGCTAGGGGGGTGAGATCAAGGTGAACACTCAACTCCCCTTCACAAATACCTACCTTTTGTGGAGGGTTGGGGAGAGGGGTTGTATTGTGCAGCAAATTTTTCTAATGAACTCTTAGGGAGCAGGTTCCACCGTGTCCTCAGTGCGTGGGATAACGCCGATACGGTAGCGATAGGAAAGCTCACCGCCAAGCCACCCCGTCACCACAAGGAGCAGGACAACGACAATCGAGAGAATGAAACCGGTGCTCGTGACCTCTGCCTGCACTTCAGAGGGACGGCTGAACGCATTCATCACGCTCAACACGATCACAGCGACGTTACCCAAAAAGTGAACCCAGGCAGCCAGGCGACTGCGCACGTAGGAAATCGTAAAGAAATCAATGAACCCAAAAAGCGCGGCGATAACGCCTGCGGTGATGCCCCCTAACAGCAGCCAGCGTGAGGCTTCTGCCCAGAAAGGATCAGTGGTTATCATATAGCCTATGTCGCTGAGCAGGACGCCGACGAGAAAGCCAATGGGTAATGAAACCAGCATTGGGTGAATGGGATGCCCGGCAATGGCGGCAGTGCTCTTGACAGCATCAGGTATATGCTCAGTCATATTGTTTTTTACCTTACAACTCAACTCGACATCATTAGAGATAGAGTATTAAAATAAGTATTATTTTATATTTTATATAATAAAAGTCTTGTTGTAAACACATTCGCACAGGGCAATCGCATCAAATTTAGTTTGAAGGTTACAAGGGTTCACAACATCTTTGTAGGGACAAGCGTACCTGGCTGAGCATCGGGCGAACACACCGGTTCTCAGGCATCAAGATAACGCTTAATGGTTTCTCGCAGCGGGTTCAAAACCCGCCGCTAGACAAAATCTGCAAACCTCTC
>CALMZT010000040.1 GCA_937870805.1 uncultured Chloroflexota bacterium | reverse complement strand
GAAGGAAGCGCTCGAGCATGAGCGCGCGATCTACGTCGCGCAGGCCAAGGCCGATCCGAAGAACGCCGGCAAGACTGACGAGATCCTGGCCAAGGCGAGCGAGGGCCGTCTGCAGAAGGAGTTCGTCAACCAGGCGGTCCTCCTGAAGCAGGTCTTCGTCATCGACGGCGGTCTCACTGTCCCAATGATCTGATGTATTCGTGTATTTGTTAATCGCGAACGGCTACCATGCGCTTTATCTTTTATACCGATAAAACTATCCCTCAAAGCATTGCAGCGCTGAACGAGCGTGTGCAGGGCAGCGGCAAATTGCAGGGACGTGCCGAAAAGGGCAGTTCACACTTTTCGCTGTCTACATCATCGAAGGTGCTCAATCAATTCACGCGAACCACACAGCTGCATGGCACACTCTCGCGCGAAGAGGGGATAACGGTCATTAAAGTTTATGTGTCCGAAGGGATGGAACGCGCGCGGTGGTTTCTGTTGTTCCTTGGCGTGCTGCTGCTGACATTTATCTTCTATATCACCGGAAATGCACTCTTAGCAATTCTCACAATCCTGGTGGGCGCATGGTCTTACATCCCCCTCATTGGGGACGCACAAAACAGCGATAGTCTGCTGCGCACGTTGAAAAGCACGCTTGGAGCAAAAGAAACCAAACCAAAACCAGCGCCGCCGGGTTCAAGCGCCGCTGCGCGTTCTACAGCGACCTCACGTCCCGGCGCTAGCCCAAGTCCCTTTGGCGCGCGTCCTGCCCCGCCCGCCAGCAGACCCTCATCGACCAGTAATCCCAGCGGAAAATCGAACCCGCCGCGAAAATAAAAAGACCTTAGCATATGCTGAGGTCTTTACTGTTAACTGTCAACTGAAAACTGATGACTCGCCCTAGATTGGCTTGCGCACCTTGCGCCGTTCATATTCATCTGGACGGCGGCGCTGTGGAAAATCATTCGATGCACTGGCAGTTGTTATCCTGACAGGCTTGCCACGCAGCGTACTCCGGCTCATCTGCCGCAGCACACGCTCGACATGCATTTCCTTCACATCGACATACGTTTCTGTTTGACGGATGTCAATCGCGCCAATCGCGCGTCCCGGAATCATAATGCGTCCATTATTCGTGCGGCGCAGCGGCGAATCAGTTGGCTCGCCACCTTTCCCTGTCCCAATGTGCAGCGCGGTTTCCAGTTTCAGTTCGGCAATAAAATAAAGTTCGGTTCTCATCGCTTCAGCTCCTCTCCTATTTCTTATTCGCCTCATTGCTCTTGGCAATCACGCTCACCTTCGCTGCCAGCAAGTTGATTCCTTCGCGCTGTCGGTCCGCATCGCCTTTTGAATCGTTTTCCAACCT
>CALMZT010000039.1 GCA_937870805.1 uncultured Chloroflexota bacterium | reverse complement strand
ATTCTGTCTTGTGAGAACGTCTCACAACGCAGAAGATAACAAAGAATATCAAACTATTCAAGGACTAGTTCTTATGCCACATCCGTTCCTTGACCGTGATCCGACTCCCGAATTTCAACTGCGCTGCGTCAATGTCATGCGTGCGTGGGAAGGCGGCACTCTCAATTTTACTGGCGCTGCCGAGCAGTTGAGCGCGCTCAAAAGCGAGGCACTTGCCCGTCAACATGCTGCCAATCAAGCCTACGCCGAACTGCTGCGGGGCACGCTGCAAATGAATCGCGTCAGTTACGACCAGAGCATCCGTCACTTCCGCGATGCCCGCGAATTGTTCGAGCAAGTCGGCAACCGCGAGTGTATCCTGATCTGTGACATGTACATGGGCGAATCCTACCGCTGTAAAGGCGAACTTGATCGTGCGCGCGGCGTCTTCCGCAGAGCCTACGCCACTGCTAAAGAACTCAAAAACCGTCGCAGCCAACTGATTTGCCGTGCGCAGGAGGGGCGTGTGCTGTTCGAGATGGGACAGTATCAGGAAGCCATCCCACCCCTTCAGGAAGCCATCCAACTGTCGTATACCCCTACACTGCTGCCAGATCACACCTCAACAGAAATTTGCGCTGCCTACAGTGACCTTGCCTTGATCTATTTGGAACAAGGAGACCCGAAGGCGGCGCTGGAGAATGCGCGGGCAGCGATGTATGTCGCGGAAGAAGGCAAGACGTTGTTTTCTTTAGGGATGGCAAACCGCACATTAGGCATTGTGCTGTCGGTGGTGAAAGCGCCTTCTACAGGTCGGTTGATAAACCCCGATGACTATTTTGAAGCCGCTGCCAAATACTTTCGGCAGCTCAGGGCAGAGAGCGAACTCGCACACACAGCCTTTGCACATGGCGAAAGTCTTGCCAAGCGCCGGCAGAAAATCGAGGCGGCGACCAAATTTCAGGAAGCATTGGAAGCGTATACACGCTTGAATATGTCTAATGAGGCGGCAAAAGCGAATGATGCTTATGCCCGAATGATCAGAGGTTCATAGGATTTAATTTGATGACTCCATTACGTGCCGGGGTGATTGGCTTAGGGGTCGGCAAAAGCCATGCCGAAGGATACCGCCTCTCACCGCATTCCACATTGGCTGCATTTTGCGACACGAACGAAGAACGTTTGCGTGAATTTGCGCAAAAATATGATGTACCACCCGAAGCCTGTTACACCGATTACCATACCATGCTGGCGAACGCGAACCTCGATATTGTCAGCGTGTGTTTACCCAACGCCTTACATGCGCCTGCCTCGATTGCGGCGTTAGAAGCGGGCGTGCATGTGCTGTGCGAAAAGCCGCTTGCCACCAACACCGCAGAAGCACAGGCAATGATCGATGCCGCACGGCGCAGCGGCAAGCATCTGCTGGTGTGCTACAACTACCGCTTTCGTGCCGATTCGCAGTGGTTGTACAACATGATTCATAAGGGCGCTTTAGGCACGATTTATCACATTTATGCATCGTGGCGGCGCGAAACGGGGATTCCCGGTTGGGGACTGTTTGGCGATAAAGCGATGTCCGGCGGCGGCGCTTTGATTGATCTTGGCGTGCATGTGCTCGATCTGGCGTTGTGGCTGATGGATTTTCCAGCCGTGAAAACGGTCAGCGGCGAAGTACGCACAGTGTTCGCGCCCCAGAAGCGCAAGATGTGGCGGCAGCCCAATGTTGAGCCAGCGGCGTTTGAAGTTGAAGACGGCGCAGTGGGTTTCCTGCGGCTGGCGAATGGCGCGAATATGTTCTTGCAAGCGACGTGGGGCGAACACACGCTGCCTAACGAAGATCGTATCCGCGTCGAAGTGCAAGGCAGTGAAGGCACAGCCATTCTCGACATCGCCAACTACCGCCGCGAAGAAACGCTGCGCCTCTACACCGAAAGCGAAGGCGAACCTGTGGTCATCTCGCCTGTCGTGCGCTGGACTGCGCCTGCTTATTCACACGTAGGCCTGGTGCTGGATACTGTCGAAAAGATTGCGAACGGCGAAACACCCACCACTGACGGCACACAAGGGTTGGTCGATGTGCAGGTCCTGGATGCAATGTATGCTTCGGCGCAAGCAGGGCGTGAAGTCTTTTTGGATTGATGCGCCGAAATCGGTCATAATAGAGATGAGACGCTCAAGTGACAGAGATGTCGTCTATGGCTGATATAATCCCAGTGATTGCGCCCGCCCCTGAGTTTGAAGCGCGCGCCAATGCATTACTCAGTGATTGGCGCAACGGCACCTTTTCCTTTGTCGAAGCTGTCGATCAATTCAACACCCTGAAATACGAGGCGCTGCAAGCCCTACATCTGGCGAACGAAGCGCTGGTCGAACGTTTGATGGGCATCATTCGTCTCGCCAGAGGGCACTATGACCACGCGATTCGTCATTTCCGCACAGCGCGCGAACTGCATGAGCAGTTGGGCGATACTGAACGCCTGCTGATGTGTGATAACAACATTGGGGAAGCCAATCGTCTGAAGGGTGAATTAGAACGCGCCCATCATATTCTTAACAACACTTATGAGGCGGCGGGCAAACACGGTTATGTCTACATCCAGGCGTATTGCAAATCCAACGATGGGCGCACACTCAATGGTTTGGGACGCTACAGCGAAGCCCTCACCGCGCTCAATGAAGCCTGCGAGCTTGCCAATCGTCCAACAGTGCGTCCCGGCTTGGTAGGATTGCTGAGCCTCATTCACACTGATTTAACGATCACATACCTGAATCTGAACAATCACTTGTTAGCATTTGCAACCGCGCAAGCCGCCGTTGCTTTGGGTGCAGAAAGCAACGACATTCGGCGGCAGGGGCAAGCCAATCGCTCGATGGGCAGAGTGCTCACAGTCTATACACCACCGCATACCAACAGCCCGACAAATCCTGATGTCTATTTTGAAGCATCGCTGACCCAGTGTCGTGAAACGCGCCTGGATATTGAGGTGGCACACACGCTTTTTGCTCACGGCGAAAGCCTTACCAGGCGTGGACATACAGAATGTGCGGCAGCAAAATTCCGTGAAGCCTTGTTGATCTATGAACGTCTCGAACTGCAAACTGACGTGGACAAAACAAAGCACGCTTTAGCAGGGCTGGAATCATAAGCGCTGCATGTGTCGGTATAAATACTGCTATACCCTTGCACAATCTCCTTTTTACTTCACGATGCGATACTTCAGATGTGTAACACCGACGGACTCAATCACGCGCGTCGTTTCAAGCGTAATTGGTTCACTGCCAGGATGGTCAAACAGTCGGATTCCGTCGCCAACCAGCCTGGGGACGAGGTGAATCTGGATTTCGTCAACAAGACCGGCTTTGAGATACTGCTGCGCCGTATTTGCACCTCCGCCAATCGCCACGTCTCTTTCGCCGACAGCGGCTTTTGCCTGTCGCAGCGCGCTTTCGATTCCATCCGTGACGAAGGTGAACGACTCTGCTCCCTTGCCGACCTTTTCCGGCGGGTGATGGGTGAGAATAAAGCGCGCCGCCGTGTAGGGATCGTCCTCGAAACCGTTCGCCTCATCGCCCGTCCCATAGGTTCGTCTGCCCATGATAATTGCGCCGAGCGTTTTGATAAGTTCCTCTTTTACCCTAGCGCTTGGGGGCGCTGGCGCAAAATACCAGTCATAAAGTCCGGCATCGGCGTTGTTAAGTCCACTGATAAACCCATCCAGCGACATTGCCATATCCAGAATGACTTTTCCCATTCGTCCTCCAATGATCGCACACATGTTCCATAAACTGTAGTCTCATCAGTTTAAGAAGTCAAGTTTTTAGCGACATTTCCAAGGTAATCGCATCAAATTTGGTTCTAAGGCTATAACGGTTCACAAAATATCTGTAAGGGCGAAACGGTGTGTTCATTTAACAGGCAGACACATAGGTCTGCCCCTACAACAACGCTTGTAACCTTTCTTGACTCAGATCATGATTTTGATGCGATCACCCTGCGGTATTTCGAGAGAACAGGCGTACCTTTTCGCTGCGTCACGTTATAATGGAAAATGATGCAACTAGCGTGCGCCGAAAGGGTTGCTCACCAGTGAACTTGCCTCTACACTCATCACCCGCCACT
>CALMZT010000038.1 GCA_937870805.1 uncultured Chloroflexota bacterium | reverse complement strand
CCAGCGCCAAGCGATAATGTTGCTGAAGAAGTGTTGCGCCTCCGCGCAGAGGTAGAACATCTGCAAGGGGTAAGCAACGTCACGAGTATGCTCGGCATCACACTCGACGTGAATCAGCTGCTCACCAATTTGATTTCCGTCGTGGATAACCTGATTGAATGCAATCGTTCTCTCGCGCTCGTCTTAGATGAGGACGAAATCGGCTTAAAGTTAGGCGCTGCCAGCAAAGAAGGCACCACGAACAGCGTGATCGGGGCAGAAAATCTCAAGCGACTGAAAAACGCGATGCTTATCGTCTACAACGCCGAGAACGACGCTCTCGTCGGGCGTTGGTTGCGCGGGGAGGCAGTGTACGTTGAAAACGAGAGTTTCCTCAGCGGCTCAGTTTTCCAGCGCTTTGCACAATTGGCACAACTCAAAAGCTTCTACAGCGTGCCTTTGCTTGCCCATAACCGTCTGATTGGGGCGGTGATCGCAGAAAATACGCCGAATAAACAAATTACCCCTGAAGATCGTGAACTGCTGCAAGCAACCTCGATCAACATGGCAATCGCGCTCGAAAACGCACGTCAACACAGCAAGATCGTGCAAAAGCTCGCCAACAGCATGAACGAGATGAACCTGCTGCATCAGGTTGATCGTGAGTTGAACAGCACGATTGCGCTGGAGCATGTGTTTAGCATGACACTGGATTGGGCGATGCGCTTTAGCAATGCTAACAATGCTTTCCTCGCGCTCTACAGTGACAAGACAGACACGATGCGGACAGTTGCCCAATATGGCTATGAAGTGTCGAATGAGCAAATTGATTACCTGCGCGGCGACAACAGCGTCGATCATCGTGTAGCACGCAGCGCTCGCGCCGAAATCATCCCCGACGTGTCACTGGACATCGACTTTGTGCGGATTGCGCCGAATTCTCGCTCCAAGTTAGTCGTGCCTGTCATCCGCGAAGATCGCGTTGCTGCTGTGATTTCGCTGGAAAGCAAAAAGCTCAACAATTTCTCCGACGATCATCTGGAATTTGTCGAAAAACTCGCCGCCCGCGCAGGCGTCGCCATCGACAACGCCCGTCTTTATACCGAAACGGCACAAGAGCGTGGAAAACTCTCGCTCATCCTCAGCAACATTGCTGATGTTGTCATTGTGGTCGATGAAAGCGATAAAATTCTGCTCATTAACGAAATGGCGATTTCTGTTTTGCGCCTCTATCCCGGTCAAGATTACGCAGGCAAGCGCTACGAGGAAGCCTTCGAGTACGCGCCGCAGTTAGCGGATATCTTCCGCAAAACCAAAGAAGTACGGCAGGCGTTGATTCAGGAACTGGTCATGCCCAATGGGCGTACCTTCCACATCAACCTCATGCCACAGCCGACGATTGGCTGGATTCTGGTCATGCAGGATATTACGCCCTTTAAAGAGATGGATCAGTTGAAAAATGAACTGGTTGCCACCGTCTCGCACGACCTTAAACAACCTTTGAGCGTGATGAGTGGCTACCTTGATTTGCTTGATATGCATCGCAAGTTTGATGACACGGGCTTGAACTTCGTCGCCATGATCGAGCGCTCAATCCGTCACATGCGCAGTTTGATTGATGATCTGCTGGATCTGGCAAGCATTGAATCGGGCATTAAGCTCAAGGTGCAGCCTGTCCAACTAAGAGATGTCCTCAACGAATGTATCGAAGCGGTGCAACCGATGGCGAACGGCAAAGCGATGGCGCTTGACATCAGTATGCCCGATTACCTACCGATGGTACAAGGCGACCCTGCGCGCCTGAATCAGGTCTTTGTTAACCTCATCGGCAATGCCGTGAAATACACGCAGCCAACAGGGCGTGTACAGGTACGCGCCGAAAATCGTGGCATGGCGGTTCACGTCGCCGTCGAGGATACGGGCATGGGCATCAGCCCTGAAGACCAGGCGCGCATCTTTGACCGTTTCTATCGCGTGCGTCGTCCCGAAACCGAAGCCATTGAAGGCACGGGTTTGGGCTTGGCAATCGTCAAGAAATTGGTCGAAGCGCATAACGGCAAAATCGGTTTGGAAAGCCGCCTAGGCGAAGGCTCGACCTTCCACGTTACTTTGCCGCTGTCAGAGGAAGCCCCCTAGACATTTTTACGCCAATTTTACGCCGCGCTCAGCGGTTCTTATGCTATAGTTTTCTTTGTATTTAGATGATTGGCTAAATATCTAAAATGGAAAACTCGCTGACTCAGACTTTGCAAGCACTCGCTGATCCCACACGACGCAAGATTTTACAGATGCTAGGCGAACGCAACCTCTCTGCAGGCGATATTGGTGCAGCATTCGATATGAAAGCGCCAAGCATCTCCCATCACCTGACCGTATTGAAAAATGCTGGGCTGGTGCTGGCGGAGCGTCAAGGGCAAAACATCGTCTATTCCCTCAATACGACGGTGATGCAGGAGTTCATGCAAGAGATGAGGCAGCTTTTCCGCGTAGGAGAAAACGGCAATGCATAGCAAGTGGTTCGCCCCTCTCGTCATTATCGCAATGTTGATTTTCAGCGCAGTAGTCTACAACGCCCTGCCTGCTCAAATTCCCATTCACTGGGACGCCACAGGTCAGCCTGATCGTATGGGCGATAAGTTCTTCGGCGTGCTGGCGCTGCCAATCACCAGCCTCATCATCATGATCGTACTGCCGGGTCTGCGTATGCTTGACCCGCTGCGTGCTTCTTACAGCTTGTTCGAGGACACCTATCGTTTCCTCATCAATCTCCTTGTGGCGTTCTTCGGCTTTGTGCATGTGATCTCGCTCGGTCTGGCGCTGGGCTGGGACATCAATATCAACAAAGTCATCGGCGTTGGCTTGGGCTTGATGTTCGCGCTGTTGGGCAACGTGTTTGCGCGCATCCGTCCCAATTGGTTCATGGGCATTCGCACGCCCTGGACACTCTCTGATTCTGAAGTGTGGCGCGTGACGCATCGTGTGGGCGGGCGTATCATGTTTGTGGCAGGCTTAGCGATGATCGTGATGAGTTTGCTGCTGCCTGCTGAACTGGCTGTCGCGGTGCTGCTGGTCTGTGCCCTCGGCGCATCAGTTTCCATCCTCGTGTACTCTTATGTTGCATGGCGGCGCTTGCATTCAGCAGCGTAAATTGATCGTTATTGATCCCCAAAAGAGGTGCGAGTACCGCGCCTCTTTTCGTTTGCTTCTTCTGGCGTGTTCCCGCCGCTGACGTTATTATTGTCGCCAATATCGAATCCCTATTAGAAAAATCACTATGCCTGTTATAAAAACTAAAATCGACTCCCGCAGCGTAGAATATCAACAAAACTATGAGCACAACTGCAAGCTGGTCGAAGAACTCAACACACGTCAAGCTCAGGCGCGCGAAGGTGGCGGTGAACGCAGCCAGAAGCGAATGCTCGAAGCGGGCAAACTACTGCCGCGCGAACGCCTTGAGCTGCTGCTCGACCCAGACACGCCTTTCCTCGAACTCTCCACACTTGCCGCATACGGCATGTACGACGACGAAGCCCCTGGCTCAGGCGGTATTAACGGCATTGGCATCATCAGCGGCGTCGAATGCATGGTGAACGTCAACGATGCGACGGTCAAAGGCGGCACCAGCTACCCCATCACCGTCGATAAAGCGTTACGTGCGCAGCAAATCGCGCTGGAAAACCATCTACCCTGCCTGTATCTCGTGGAAAGCGGCGGCGCGTATCTCCCGTTGCAATCAGAGTTGTTCGTCAAAGGTGGGCGCACGTTCGCTAATCAAGCGAAGATGAGCGCGCAGGGCATCCCACAGATTGCGCTGGTCTTTGGCAACAGCACGGCAGGCGGCGCGTATGTGCCCGGCTTGAGCGACTACACGGTGCATGTACGCAAGCAGGCAAAGGTCTTCCTCGGCGGTCCGCCGCTGGTCAAAATGGCAATCGGTGAAGAAGTGGATGATGAAACACTTGGCGGCACAGATATGCACGCGCGCGTTTCGGGGCTTGCCGATTATGTAGCCGAAAACGATGCCGACGCTTTGCGTGTCGGGCGGGAAATCGTCGGACGGCTCAACCGACAGAAAATCATTCGCGCCAAGCTGGAAACTCCCGAAGAACCGTTGTATGACCCT
>CALMZT010000037.1 GCA_937870805.1 uncultured Chloroflexota bacterium | reverse complement strand
TCATCTCGTATGCCTTCACGCCGCGTTTTTTGTACACGCGGGAAGTCTTTGCCGAATTTCTTGCCCAACACTTGCGGCAGTGGGTTCAGGATATACTCTGGTTCGGCAAGCACCGCGATGTCTTTGACGTTGAGTTCGCTCTTAAGCAAGTCTTCCATGCGACGCACGATGTCGGCTTCAGCGCTGCCGCGTGTGACGAACTGAGCGCGGGCAAGCGGCTGACGCACACCGATGGTGATCTTCTTGTCGCCCTTCTTGACATTGTTGCGTGCTGATAAGCCCAGGCTGACCAGGCGCTGCACCAAGCGCATTTCTGTCAGCAGACTCTTATCGATGAGCGCCTCCTCGTAAGTGGGCCATTCCGCTAGATGAACGCTGGTCGATGCATTATCTGACACTGTACCGACGAGGTTACGGTACAGGGCTTCACTCAGGAAAGGCATTGCTGGAGCGATTAGTTTCGCCACCGTCACAAGTGATTCGTAAAGTGTTGCGTAGGCGCTGAGCTTGTCGTCGGTGTTCTCGCTTTCCCAGAAGCGGCGTCGGCTCAGGCGCACGTACCAATTGCTCAACGACTCGACAAATGCCTGGATGGGACGTGTAGCGCCCGGCACATCATATGCCTCATAGGCTTCAGTGACTTCTCTCACCAGGTTGTGCAGTTCTGACAACACCCAGCGATCAAGCTCTGGACGCTGCGCAACGGGCGGCTGCTGGCTCTCTGGCGTCCACTTATCGAGATTGGCATAAGTGACGAAGAAACTGTAGGTATTCCACAGCGTCAGCCAGAATTTGCTGACCACCTCGCCGACCAGATTCGCTGAGAAACGGCGGCTGTCGCCTGGTGATGTTGCTGTGTACAAGTACCAGCGGAACGCATCAGCGCCATGCTTGTTGAGCACTTCCCAGGGATCGACGATGTTGCCTTTGCTCTTGGACATCTTGTCGCCTTTTTCGTCGAGGATGTGTCCCAAGCAGATCACGTTTTTATAGGCAACACTCTCAAACAGCAGTCCAGCGATGGCGTGCAGGCTGTAGAACCAACCGCGCGTCTGATCGACGGCTTCACAGATGTAATCTGCGGGGAATTGCTGCTCAAACATCTCCTGATTTTTGAATGGGTAGCCCCACTGCGCCACGGGCATCGCACCGCTGTCAAACCATACGTCGATCAATTCCGGCACACGCCGCATCATGCCTGCGCCGTTCGGGTTCGGAAACACGATGTTATCAACGTGCGGACGATGCAAATCCAAGCCGGTTAGGTCGCGTCCCGCGAGTTTGCTGAGTTCTTCGACACTGCCAACGCACAGCATTTCACCCGTTTGTTCATCTTTCCAGATGGGCAGCGGCGTACCCCAATAGCGTTCGCGTCCTAATGCCCAATCTTTGAGTTCTTCTAACCAATTGCCGAAGCGTCCGTCCTTCACATGTTCGGGCACCCAATTGATCTGCTGATTCAGTGCAATCAACTTGTCACGATAAGCCGTCGTGCGGACGAACCACGTATCACGCGCGAAATACATTAGCGGATCACCAGAACGCCAGCAGAAGGGGTAGTTATGGGTATAGGTTTCACGCCGGAACAACAACCCACGATCTTTCAGATCGCGCATGATTTCCTTATCAGCGTCCTTAAACCACATGCCCCGAAAATTCGTCGCGGCGTCAATGAAATGCCCACTGGCATTGACCGTTTGGATAACGGGCAAATTGTGCTCCGCACCGACATTCATATCATCCGCACCGTAAGCGGGCGCGATATGAACGACGCCTGTACCGTCTTCAGTGCTGACAAAATCGCCATTGACGACATAGGCATAATCTTGCTCAACAGGCAGGAAGGTATACAGCGGGTTATAGTGCCAGCCGAGCAAGTCTTTGCCTTTATAGCGCTTGACCACTTTGTATTCTTCAGGCTTCGGCAGCACTTTTTCGACCAGCGCCGCCGCCAGAATCAGGTTTTCTGTGCCTTCACCGTCGGGTGATGGTCCTTCTACCTGCACATAATCCACCGTGTCTTTAACTGCTAGGGCGACGTTGCCCGGCAGTGTCCAGGGCGTCGTTGTCCATGCCAGCAGATAGACCCCCGGTTTATCCTTTACCGGGAAGCGCACGTAGACGCTGGGGTCTTGTACCTCTTGATACCCCAGCGAGAC